>JAIOPA010000187.1 GCA_021414165.1 Candidatus Eiseniibacteriota bacterium | reverse complement strand
CCGTCGGGCTTGACGCTCCACAGGTTCATGTCGAGCGAGCGGTCGCCCACGAAGTAGATGCGGTCCTGCCACACCATGGGCGTGCGGCTCGCCGCGCTATCGGCGCGCATGAGGCGCTGGGCCTCGTCGCGGCCACCGCTCCACGTCCAGAGTTGCTGGATCGTGCCGCCACGATAGCGGCGCGTGTGGCTGATGTTCGGCTCCTGCCGCGTGAACACCAACGTCTCGCCGAGCCATGCGCCATCCCACGCCTGCGCCAACGGCAGCACCCGGCGCGCACCGCTCGTGGGATCGATCGCGTGCAACTGGCCGGCGGGGAACAGCGAGCTGCGCCGTGACGACAGCAGCACCTCGCCCTTGGGCGTCCAGCCCATCACCACCGCGCGCAGGCCGTCGTAGGTGAGCCGCTTGGGCAGCCCGCCTGCGAGGGGCATGACGTACGCCTCGACCGGGCCGTCGTAGGAGGCCGAGAACGCGACCCAGCGACCATCGGGCGAGATCGCGGCGCGCGACTCCTCGCCCAGATGACTCGTGAGCCGCTGCGCCACGCCACCGTCCAGGCCGACCTTCCACAGGTCGCCCTCGGCGGTGAACACCACCGAGTTCCCGCGCACCGATGGGAAGCGGTAGTAGCCGAGCGTGCCGGCATCGGCGGCATGCACCGGCGCGGCCAACGGGAGCGACAGCAACAACGACAGGACCACCAGCAGCCAGGGGCGGGAGCGAGACATGAGCGCACCTCGAGGGTCGATGGGGCGGGCGACGGACCAGCAGAGAACGGACTCTCGCACCGTGGCGAGCCCTGCGCCAAGCGCCCCCCGGAGCGCACCGGACGCACGCGGAGGGCTCAATCCCCAGCGCGGTCCGGCCGATAACGGGTGGAGCCCCGACGGTCGGGGCCTCCATCCCGAAGCCAACGAGGTGCCCTCATGAACGGTAACGACGAGATCCGCGGCCACGAGTACACGGCCCTGATGACCCAGGTCCGCGACGCCGAGCGGACGTCGTGGTTCTGCTGGACCGGCGCTGGCCTCATGTCCGCCGTGTTGCTGTCGAACGCGATCAACTCGCACAGCCCGGGCCTGTTGCTGCCCGTGCAGGTGTGCGCCGCGCTGGGCTTCTACGCCACGGTGCAGGCCCGCCAGCAGGTGCGGCAGATCGAGGGCTACATCCGCGACACCTTCGAGAAGACCAGCGAGATGCAGTGGTGCACGCGCCGCACGCAGTTCAACGACACGAACAGCTGGCAGACGCTCGCCCTGGCGAACGCGCTGACGGTGGTGTCGGTGGTGTTCAGCTGGGTGTTCGCGAACGGAGCGGCACACGGCGAACTGCTCGCGGGTCTCACGACCATGGCGGGCGTGGGCTTCTCGGTGCACTCGATCGTGGAGCACATGCGCAGCGAGACCGAGCGCCAGTCGGCCTCGTGGTCGGCGGCCAGCACGCCGAACAGCCTGCGCGAGGTGACGCCGAACCGCCGCGCCAGCTAGCGCGACCGCCGTACGCAACGCGAAGCGCCCGGACGAGTGACTCGTCCGGGCGCTCTCGTTTGCTCGGGTGCGGCGCTTACTTGTGCGCGTTGCGGTAGGCGTCGCGCTCCTTGCGGGCCAACGCCAGCACATCCGGCGGGATCCGGATACCGGCCATGGCCGTCGCGAACTCCTCGGCCACGCCGCGGAACGCCGCCGCGTTGGCACCTGCAACGGTGTTCACCTTGAGGCCGCGCTTCTTCATCTCGGCCACCGCCGTGGTGTCCTGCTTCGGGACCTCGATCTCGAGCTTGTGCTCCATCTTGTCGCACGCGGCCTGGATCTTCTTGCGGTCGGCCTCGGGCATCTTGAGCCACGCGGCCTTGGTCATCACGAGCCCGCCGACCAGCGGCGCCATGCCCATGCCGACCATGTTCGGCGTCTGGCGGTACCACTGCAGCGTGAGGCCCAGCAGCGGCGTGGTGGGGTAGGAGTCGATCATGCCCGTCTGCAGACCCGTCATGATGTCGGTGGCCGCCAGCGGCACGGGGTTGAAGCCCTTCGCCTTCCAGACGTTGTACATCTGGTCGTCGCCGGCCCAGATGAACATCTTGGTCTTGCGCAGCGCGTCCACGGTCTCCACCGGCTGCTTCGTGAAGAAGTACACCCAGCCGCCATGGCCCCACGACAGCAGGATGAAGCCCTTGGCCTCGAGCCGCGCGCGCAGCACCGGCTCGAGCTTCTCGAGCGTGGCGTACAGTTCGGGGTACGACGTGAAGAACATGGGCACGTTGAACACGTTGAACGACGGATCGATCGACGCCAGGCCGGCCGTGGTGATGGCCGCGGCCTGCAACTGGCCGATGCGCATCTTGCGCACGACATCGGGCTCATCGCCGGCCACGCCGCCCGGGTAGACGCGCAGCGAGACGCGGTTGGCCGTGCCGGTGGACCACTCCGCACCCATGTCACGGAGCGCCTTGTCCCACACCGAGCCCTCGGGCACGAGGGTGGCGAGCTTGACCACCGTGGTCTGCGCCGCCGCGGAGCGGGGCGCCAGCAGGCCGGTGGGCAGGGCGGTGAGGGCGAACAGTGCGAGTGCGGCGGTGAAACGCGAAACCGGGCCGGTCATCGGTTCTCCTGGGTGGTGGTGGTGTCGGGAGCGGACTCGTCGTCGAGGAAGAACTCATCCTGACGCTCGAGCAAAGCGCGTGCCTTACGCTGCAATACGATGGTGGCGAGGCGCTGGGACGGGTCCTGGTCGGGGTCGAACGCCAGCGAGCGCTCGAGCAGCCGGCGGAACTCGGCGCGGTCCTGCTGCAGCACCGACACCGACAGCGCCAGCGTCACGTAGGGCGACGGGCGCGTGTCCTTGGAGATCTCGACGGCGCGCGTGAAGTGGCGGCGCGCGGATTCCGGCGAACCGCCCATGGCGGCGGGCAGCGCGTCGAGCACGATGGCCGCTTCGTGGAACGCGCCGGCCTCGTAGCGCTCGTCCAGCGCCAGGCCGCGGTTCACGAGCGAGCGGATCGCGGGCAGGTCGGCCAGCATCTCGGGGCGGTCCTTGCCGGACGCGATGGCGGAACCCCACGCCGCCGCGGTCCAGTAGAGCGCGGGGATGTCGCGCTTCGTGAGCGTGGCCGCGGCGCGGTCGGGCGCCAGCGCCAGCGAATCGGCGATGCCCTTGTGGCGCAGCGCCAGCGCGCGCAGGCCGAAGCCGCG
>JAIOPA010000077.1 GCA_021414165.1 Candidatus Eiseniibacteriota bacterium | reverse complement strand
GGTGATCCCATGAGCAGACACTCCCGTTCGCCCATGTCGAGTAGACGTGTCTGGGCCCTGCTGCTCTCACAGTGCCTTATGCTTGGGGTCGCCCCGGTTGTCCGCGCTCAAGTGGCGATGCCCGACCGGGTCCTCCCGGCGCTGACGCTACCCAGGAGACCGGAACTCGCGGCTGAGGGATCAAGAGTCCTTTACGCCGTCGAGCACCGGACGGGTCGAGACGACGTCTTCCTGGCGACCTATATGTCGGGCGATGGTGGGGCGACTTGGGGAGCGCTTCCACAGCTCATCCCAACGCCCCCCTCGCTCCTGAAGGGGCCTACTGCAATCCAGTTGGGCGCGAATGGAGCGGCAGAGATGGTCACCGACAATGGACCGCTGAGCGCAGGCCGGCTCAGTCCGACACCATCGAGTACGTGGTCTCCGATGGAGATCATAGTCGTGTTCACGCCTGACGTCGGCTTCTATACGCTTCCCTCGATCGCTCTACACGAGGCCACGGACACACGACTCGTCGCATTCACAGGCAACGGAGGCTCTGTCGGAAGTCCCGCCGCCGCCTACTTCACTCGCTCGGTGGCGGGTGGGAGCTGGTCGCTTCCGCAACCACTGAGCGGTCCAGCCTCGATGGGCTCCAGTCTGGTGCTCACGCCCGATGGCCGGCTCGTCGTCGCGTGGGCCGACCTCTCCACGGATGCGGTGCAGGTGAGCCGCTCACTAGATCTGGGAGGTACGTTCGACGCGCCCAGCGTCGCCGCTGCCATGAATGACAATCTGGGTTTGATTCCGCTGGGGTGGGTGACCGCAGGTGGAATCTGGCGAGGCTACCCGTGGTATCACGTCTCACCGACTGGTGCCCCCAACTTCCCGGCACTGGCCGTGGATAAGAGTTCGGGCCCGAACCGAGGCTCGCTCTATCTGGTCTGGGCGGACCACGCCGAGGGCGCGATTGCACCGGCGGCTCAGACCGCGAGCGATGTCGCTTCGAATAATTCCCCGGACACTCCTCAGCACCTGCAACTCGACACGGATGTATTCGGCATCGTGTCGTGTCGTGAGTGTCCTCGCAACACCTCGGACTTCTACACGTTCGATCTGGCGGAGGGCGAGAGCGTCTGGCTCGGGGGAGAATCCTTCTACGACCCTTTGGGCGTCACGTTCTCAGGATCGCTGGCGGATGGCCGTATCGAGCGGTTCGGCACGTTTATCATCACGAACGACTTCAACGTCCAGGAGGATGGACTCCGCGGCAAGCCGATCGTGTTCACCGCCCCGCGCACCGGGCGCTATCGCCTGCAGGTGGATACGTTCGTGAACACCACCCAATACCTCCTCAAGGTCCGCCGCTACACCCCATCCGCCACCTCGGCCTCTCGCGATATGCGTGACATTGTGCTCGTGCGCTCGACCGATGGTGGGGTCACATGGTCACCCAAGGTGCGCGTGAACCATGACGCGTCAGGGCACGACCAATGCCTGCCGAATGTAGCGGTCGATGAACGTGGCACGGTCTACGTGGCATGGTACGACCGTCGGCATGCGCCATTCGGCGATAGCGTGGACACTTACGCCTCCGTGTCCCATGACGGTGGTCGCACATTCGGGCCCGATCTGCGGCTCTCCAGCCGTTCCGGAGCCTGGCTACAACCGCCCAACGTGCGCCAAGCGGGTGACCGGATAGGTGATCGAATCGCGATCGCGGCGGGGGACATGTTCGCCATGGTCGCATGGATGGACTTCCGTGACTGGCCCGAGAACGCCGACGTGCGTGGGGCCCGGATCCTCGACCTGCCCACGGCCACTGACGCTGTGTCGGACTTCTCGGCCGAGGCCCTCGCGTCCGGGGTGCGCCTGCGCTGGCTCGTGAACGATGCACGCTCGGTCAGTGCGTTGCGCGTGTACCGCTCCGAGGGCAGTTCCAACGAGATTGCGTTGAGCGACGGGGATCTGATGCCGGCTGGCGATGGCCGGACTGAATGGATTGATCCAAATGCTCAGCCTGGCCGCACCTACGACTACCGCCTGCGCATCGTGTCGAGTGGTGGGACGCACTGGCTCGGCCCGGTGCGCATCGAAGTCCCACAACGCATCTCCGCGCTCGCGTGGCGCGCCGCATGGCCCAACCCGTTCGCACGCCGTACGAGCGTCAAGCTCGCGGTGCCGCGCGCGGCTCAGGGCTCGGTGCGGGTGTATGACGTGCAGGGCAAGGAGGTCGCGACACTGGCCGAGGGCGCGTTCGAACCCGGTGAGCGCACGATCGAGTGGGATGGCCGTGATGCCGCAGGCGGGGTCGCGGCCCCGGGACTGTACTTTGTCGCCGCACAGGTCGGCAGCGAGTCGGTGCGGATGAGGGTGGCACGGGTGCCCTGACCGGCTCCTCCTCCTCGTGAACATTGCGGGACTGCGAGCGGGCACGCGTTCAAAGGCAACCGCGGGTTGCAGTGTCTCAATTGCGGCCATGGCGGCGCTCCGGCAGGCTGTCGGCGGACCCGCCGAGATCTCCCCAACGCTCCCAGGAGCCGCCATGCCGCGTTTGATCGCCGATCGTCCCGTGCTGCACACGTCGTCCGACCTGGGTCGCGTCATGGAGGCTGCGCGCGCCCGCGAGAAGGCCGGCGAGCGCGTGCTGCACCTGGAGCGCGGCGAGCCCGACTTCGACACGCCTGCACACATCGTCGAGGCCTTGGCGCGTGCCGCACGCGAGGGCGCCACGCACTATCCGCACGAGCGCGGCGAGGTGCGGTTGCGCGAAGCGCTGGTGGCCAAGCTCGCGCAGCAGAACGGCATCGTGACGCATGTCGACGACATCACGGTCACGGCCGGCGGCACGCACGCGTTGTACCTGGCGATCCAGTGCGTGCTGGGTGCGGGCGACGAGTTGTTGGTGCTGTCGCCGCACTGGATGGCGGTGCCCAAGATGGTCGGGTTCGCCGCGGGCGCGCGCTATCGCTCGTTCCCGGCGTATCTGCACATCCAATCGGGCGAGTGGCCGCCGGAAGCGTTCGCACAGGCATTGCGCGCCGCGCTGCGGCCCGAGACGCGCGCGGTGTACCTGAACACGCCCAACAACCCGACCGGCGTGGTGCTGTCGCGGGCCTACCTCGAGGCGTTGGCGAGTGTGGCGATCGAGCGCGACCTCATCGTGCTCTCCGACGAAGCGTACGAGCACCTCACGTACGACGGCGCGCAGCACGTGTCGATCGGCTCTCTGCCGGGCATGGCCGAGCGCACGATCTCGGTGTTCAGCTTCTCGAAGAGCTATGCCATGACGGGGTGGCGCGTGGGTTATGCCGTGGCACCCGAGCCGCTGCGTCCGGTCATGGCGCCGCTGCTCGCGTTCTACTCCACGCACGGAGTGTTCCCGGCGGCACAGCTGGCGGCACTCGCGGCGGTCACCGGCCCGCAGGACGACGTGCAGCGCTTCCGTGCGTCGTACGACGAGCGCCGCCGGTTACTGCTCGATGGCTTGGCGAGCGGCGGCAGCGTGCGCGCGGCCACGCCGAGCGGCGCGTTTTACGTCTTTGCCAACGTCGCGCAGGCTCGCGGCTCGCGCGACCTGTGGGCGTTGGTCGACGAGTGGATGGCGTTCGGGGTCGCGTGCCTGCCGGGGCTGGCGTTCGGCCCGGAGTACGGCGATTGGGTGCGGCTTGCGCTCTGCACGCGAGCCGAGGATGTGAAGGAAGCGGGCGCACGCATCGCGCGGCACACGAGCGTCGCGCCGCGCTAGCGCTACTCCTCTTCTTCTTCCTCGACCTCCACCTCGATCTCGACCTCTTCCGTCTCCTCGCCGTCCTCGCCGGCTTCCACCATGAACCCGCCATTCATGTTGGCGGGCATGATGATGGGCGAGAGCGCGTACTCGAACACCTCGTCCATGGTCTCCACGGCCATGAGTTCGAGCTTCTCGCGCACATCGAGCGGGATGTCGTCGACATCTTTCAAGTTCGCTGCGGGGAACAGCAGCGCGCGGAAGCCGGCACGGTAAGCGGCCAGCGCCTTCTCGCGCATGCCGCCCACGGGCAGCACCTTGCCGCGCAGGCTCACCTCGCCGGTCATGGCGATGTCGTGATGGATCGCGCGGTCACTCAGCACGCTCGCGATCACCATGCCCACCGTGATGCCGGCCGATGGGCCGTCCTTGGGCACGCCTGCGGCGGGGAAGTGCACATGGATGTCGAACCGGCCAAAGGCATCGGCGGGGATGTCGAGTGACTGCGCGCGTGAGCGCACGTACGAGTGCGCGGCCTGCACGCTCTCCTTCATGACGTCGCCCAGCTGACCGGTCAGCACCACGCGGCCGGCGCCGGGCATCTTGATGGCCTCGACCACGAGCACCTCGCCACCGGCGGCAGTCCACGCCAGACCCATGGCCACGCCGACCTCGTCTTCCTTGCCGACCATCTCGGGCTGGTACACGCGGTGTCCCAGATAGTCCTCGAGATGCGCGGGCGTGATCGTGTGACGCTTGGGATCGCCGGTCGCACGCGCGCGCGCGATCTTGCGGCACAGCGTGGCGATCTGGCGCGACAGCGCGCGCACGCCGGCCTCGAGCGTGTAGTGGCGCACGATGGCGCGCACGGTCTCGTCGCCCAGCGCCAGATCGCGCCCGTTCAGGCCGTGTTCGGCGAGCTGCCGGGGCAACAGGAAGCGGCGCGCGATCTC
>JAIOPA010000186.1 GCA_021414165.1 Candidatus Eiseniibacteriota bacterium | reverse complement strand
GGGGTCTCGGGTGGAGCGGCCCGCAGGATGGTGCTGCCGGAACGCGCCGGAGCACGGCGCGGGCCCTGCCCGGTGCGGTTCCGAGCGTCCCGACACATATGCTAGCCTGAGCACTCCATGCAACCGTCCGTGGTCGGCATGGCGCGGCGCAGGTGAGCCGCGCGCACCGCGGACGGGCTCCCGATCCGAGGACCGAAGCCTTGTCTTCTGCCACCCCCGCCACCGGCCCGAGCGACGCGCGTGACTTCGCCGTCGTCGCCCAAGTCGCGACCGGCACTGCCGTGCTCATGTTCGCCCTCATCGTGATCGGCTCGATCGTGCGCACGACCGGCTCGGGTCTGTCGTGCCCGGATTGGCCGCTGTGCCACGGGCAGCTCATCCCGCCGATGCAGTTCAACATCCTCATGGAGTGGCTGCACCGGCTGATCGCGCTGGTCGTGGGGCTGGGCCTGCTCACCACCACGTTGCTCGTGGTCTCCAAGCGCGTCACGCGCGCGCGGCTGGGTGGGCTCGCGGCCATGTCGATCGCGCTCTATTTCTCGCAGGCGCTGTTGGGCGCGCTCACCGTGTGGAAGTTGCTCGACCCGAACATCGTGAGCGGGCACCTGGCCGTGGCCCTTCTGCTGTTCAGCACGCTGCTCACGCTGGGGCTCATCGCGCGCCACGAATCGCAGCCCGCACGTTCACACGCCGAGCGCCCGGCCGGGCTGCTGCCGCTGTTCGCGGGCTCGACCGCGGCCATCTGGGCGCAGGCCGTGTTGGGCGGCATGGTGAGCACGAACCACGCGAGCCTCATCTGCCATGACTGGCCCACGTGCAACGGCGAGTGGTTCCCGCCGCTCGTGGGGCTGGTGGGATTGCAGATGACGCATCGCTTCGGCGCCTACCTGCTCATCACGTTGCTCGCGGTCGTGGCGTGGCGTTCGCGCCGCTCGAGCGATGCGGCCACCCAGCGCGCGGGCGCGTGGTTGTTCGCGCTCGTGCTGGTGCAGGCCGTGATCGGCATCGTGAACATCATGCTCGGCATCCCGGTGTGGGTGTCGGCGCTGCATCTGGGTAACGCCGCGCTCATGCTGGCCATTGCGCTCGGTGCCACGTTCCACCTGAGCACGCTGCGCGCGACCGAGCCCGCCACGGCCCGCATGGTGACGCAATGAGCGTGAACGACCTGCCGGTGGCGCGTACGGGCACGTTCGCGGCCTACGTCGAACTGACCAAGCCGCGCATCATCTCGCTGGTGCTGTTCACCGGCCTGCCCGCGCTGCTGCTGGCCGCACAGGGCTGGCCTGCGCCCGCGTTGTTCTGGGGCACGCTCGGCGGCATCACGCTGTCGGCCGCCTCGGCCGCGAGCTTCAACCACTACTTCGATCGCGACATCGACGCGCTCATGGTCCGCACGCGTACGCGGCCGCTGCCGGCGGGCATCCTGCCGCCCATGGCCGCGGTGTGGTTGGGCTTCGTGCTCGCCGCGCTCGCCACGCTGCTGCTGGTGGCCACGTCCAATGTGCTCGCGGCCGTGATCGCGCTGGTGTCGATCTTCTACTACGCCGTGTTCTACACGGTGTGGCTCAAGCGCCGCACGCCGCTCAACATCGTGATCGGTGGTGGCGCAGGTGCGTCGGCACCGCTCATCGCGTGGGCCGCGGTCACCGGCACCGTGGAACTACCCGCGGTGCTCCTGGCCAGCATCATCTTCCTGTGGACGCCGCCGCACTTCTGGGCGCTGTCGCTCTATCGCCGCGATGATTACGAGCGCGCCGGGATCCCCATGCTGCCCGTGACCGATGGCGAAGAAGAGACGCGCCGCCAGATCCTGCTGTACACGCTCGTGCTGGTGGGCAGCACGCTGGTGGTGGCACCCCTTTCGGGGCTCGGGGCGCTGTACACCGTGAGCGCCGCGGTGCTGGGTGGCCTCTTCATGTGGGGCGCGGTCAAGCTGTACCGCAAGCCCGGCACGCCCACCGCGCAGGGGCTGTTCCGCTACTCGATCCTCTATCTGTTCGCGCTGTTCCTCATGATGTGCGTGGACGCCCTGTGGGCCGCCGCGCGCGTCGGTGGTCTGGGCGCGGGAGTCTGATGCTCGCGCACGCGTATCTCGCGGCCGGACTGTTGCCGCACGATCGCTTCCCGCAGACCACCACCGAGCCCGCCACCGCCTGGATGCGCGCGGCGCTCCGGCTGTGGGAGACGCAGGCACCGTTCGTGGTGGCCGCCATCGCGCTGGTGCTGGGCCTGCTCGTGTTCACCACGTTGCGCATGCGCGCGCAGCGCGCCAAGGATGCCGCGCCGGCGGTCAACTCGCCGCTGGTCGCACTCTGGACGCTGCTGCCGCTCGTGGCCATTGCCCTGATCGCGTGGCCCGTACTGCAGGCGAGGCTCGCACCTCCGGCCGCCCGTGAACCTGCGCTCAAGATCCATGTGATCGGGCATCAGTGGTGGTGGGAGTTCCAGTATCCCGAGCATGGCTTTGCCACGGCCACCGAACTGCACGTGCCGGTGGGCAAACCGGTCGAGTTGACGCTCGAGAGCGCCGATGTGCAGCACTCGTTGTGGATCCCGGCCATCGGCCCGCGCGAGGATGTGCCGCCGCTCGAGCGCCGCAGCTTCACGTTCACGGCCGATCGCACCGGTTCGTTCAAGGGCCAGTGCGCCGAGTTGTGCGGCGCCTCGCACGCGCACATGCACCTCACGCTCGTGGTGCAGGAGCCCGCCGCGTTCGACGCCTGGCTCGCGAACCAGCGCGCGCCTTATGTGGCGCCCACTGATTCCGTGGGCGCGGGGCCCTATTGGCGCGGTAAGCGCGTGTTCGAGATGCATGCCTGTCGCGGCTGCCACACCGTGCGCGGCCTCACCGAAGGCCCCATCGGTCCCGACCTCACGCACTTCGCGAGCCGCAGCAGCATCGCCGGTGGCATGTTCCCGATTGGTTGCTCAAGGCGAATCAGTTGAAGCCCGGCTCCAGCATGCCCGGGTTCCCGATCCCACAGAAGGACCTGACCCCGTTGATCCAGTGGTTGCCGAGCCTCGAGTGACGCCGAACACCCCGCATGCGTCCACGCCCATCGCGCTCTCGCGCGTGCTGCTGGTGCTCGCCGCCGCCGGCTTCGCGCTGGGCGGGCTCGAGGCCGTCATGATCCGCGCGCAGCTGGCGCATGCCGGGTCGTCGTTGATCGCGGCACCCGTGTACCACCAGATCCTCACGCTGCACGGCGTGAGCCTGGTGTTCCTGTGTGCGCTGCCCGCGCTGCTCGGCATGGCGCTGGGCCTGCTGCCCGCGCGCGTCGCCGGTGGCCGCGACGCGTTCCCGCGTGTGGCCGCCTTTGGCGTGTGGGCGTGGGTCGCGGGCGCGTGCGTGTTGCACGTGGGCCTGTTGTTGGGCGGCACCTCGGGCGCGGGCATGCTCGGCAACGCCAGCATGACCTCGCTGGAGTGGGCGTCGCGCGACACCGTGTACCGCGGCATGTTCCAGTTCCGCGCCAACGGTGTGGACTGGTGGGCCACCGCCATGGTGTTCATCACGCTCGGCGCGTCGTTGGTCACGCTCGATGTGGTCGCCACACTGCTCCTGCGCCGCAGCCCGGGCGTGAAGCTGGGCGAGTTCACGCCGTTCACGTGGAACACGCTG
>JAIOPA010000298.1 GCA_021414165.1 Candidatus Eiseniibacteriota bacterium | reverse complement strand
AGGGCGCCATGACGCCGGCGATGCCGGGGATGTCGGCCACGGTCGCGCGCCGCAGCGTGAGCCCGTCGGACAGCTTGCGCAGGCTGCCATCGTTGCCCGGCTGCGCCACGGTGGGCAGCGGCACGCGCGTGCTGCTCACCCGCGACGCATCGCCCATGAACTCGGGCGCATCGGCATCGGCGCCCGGTCCCAGACCCAGCCGCGCTTCATGGATCGCCAGCTGGTGCTCGGTCGAGCCCGCGCCCGGCACATGCGCGCGGCGCGCGATCGCGCCCTCCATGCTCAGAGAGGCCAGACACTCATCGGTGAAGTGCGGTGACAGCGCCAGCCGCTGCTCCAACGGCAGCACGTTCGGCTCGCACGCGGCCTGCTCGGCGGCCGCCCACAGCGCGCCCACCGCACGATGCGCGTCTCGGAACGGCACGCCCTCGGCCACCAGCGCGTCGGCCAGTTCCACCGCGAGCAGATCGCTCGTGAGGCCCGCCGCCATCTTGTCGCGGTTCGGCACCAACGCATCGATGGCGGCCGGGATCACCGACAGCATGGCATCGAGCGTGTCGGCGGTATCGAACACGGTCTCTTTGTCTTCCTGCAGATCCTTCTGGTACGAGCTGGGCAGGCCCTTCAACAACACGGCCATGCGCTGCGCGTTGGCCAACAACCGCGCACTCTTGCCGCGGGCCAGCTCGAACAGGTCGGGGTTGCGCTTCTGCGGCAGCAGGCTCGAGCCGGTCGAGAACCCATCGGGGGCGGCGAACCAGCCAAAGGCCGGCGAGCAGAAGAACACCAGGTCTTCCGACAGCCGCGACAGGTGCAGGCCCATGAGCGCGGCCGCGTTCAGGTACTGCACCGCGAAGTCGCGGTCGCCCACGGCGTCCAACGAGTTCATGGCCACGCGCGAGAACCCGAGCCGCGTGGCGAGCGAGGCGCGGTCGTACTTGAGCGGCGTGCCCGCCACCGCACCGGCGCCGAGTGACATGCGATCGGCGGCCTCGCGAGCCTCGGCAAAGCGCTCTTCGTCGCGTGCAAAGGCCTCGGCATGCGCCAGCCACCAGTGCGCCAGCTTGATCGGCTGCGCGGGCTGCATGTGCGTGTACGACGCGCACAGGATGTCGCCCGACTCACGCGCCTGCGTGACCAGCGCGCGCTCGAGTTCGCGCACGCCTTCGACCGCCGTGTCGCAGAGCCGCATGACGTGCATGCGGAACAGCGTGGCCACCTGGTCGTTGCGCGACCGCCCCGTGTGCAGACGGCGCGCCGGATCGCCACAGCGATCGCCCAACGCGGCCTCGACCGCCGAGTGCACGTCCTCACCGCTCAGCTTCACGTCGCCCGAGGCCAGCCCGCGCTCCAGGTCGTCGCACTCCGCGATCAACGCGTCGCGCTCGGCCTCGGTCATGACGCCGCATTCGGCGAGCGTGGTGGCATACGCGCGCGACAAGGCCAGCTCCTCGTTCACCAACCGGCCATCGACCGGCAGTGAATCATTGAGCTTCTGCGCGCGGGGATCGAGCCCCTTGGCCAACCGGCCCTGCCAGACCGCTTCCTTCTTCTGCGTCGTCACGGACGTGTCCTTGTTCAGGTGTCACTACTGCGATGCCGCGTGAGCACGAGGCTCACGCGGGCGTCGTGATCTCCTCGGACTTCTGCGTGCCCTGACCGCGCTGCGCGGCCGTGGCGAGCGGCAGACCGAACAGGCGGATGAAGCCCTCGGCGTCCTGCGGGCGGTAACCGGCCATGCTGAACGAGGCGAGCTGCGGGCGGTACAGCGTCTGCGGGCTCGTGCGGCCCACGGCCACGCAGCGGCCCTTGAACAGCTCCACCGACACCTCACCGGTGGCCACCTCGAGCGCGGTGTCGAAGAACGACTGCATCGCGCGGCGGAGCGGCGAGAACCAGAGGCCGTTGTACACGAGGTCGGCGTAACGCGGCGCCAGTTCGAGACGCGTGCGCAGCAGGTCGTGCGGCAGCACCAAGCGGCACAGGTCATCGAGCGCTTCGTGCAGCACCGTGCCGCCCGGCGTCTCGTACACGCCACGCGACTTCATGCCCACCAAGCGGCTCTCGAGCACGTCGGCACGGCCCACGCCATGGCGGCCGGCGATCTGATTGAGCGTCTCCAACAGCTCCACCGGGCCCAGCGACTTGCCGTTCACGCTCACCGGGCGGCCGCTCTCGAAGCCGACCGTGATCTTCTCGGACATGTTCGGCCACTTGTCGGGCGACGACGTGAGCTTGTGCATGGCCTCGGGCGGCGCGTTCGCCGGATCCTCGAGCTCGCCACCCTCGTGCGAGATGTGCCACAGGTTGGCGTCACGCGAATACAGGTAGCCCTTCTTCTGCGCCAGCGGTACGCCATGCGCGGCGGCATATTCCAGTGCATCCTCGCGCGACACGATATCCCACTCGCGCCACGGCGCGATGACCGGCAGCTGCGGGGCGAGCGCCATATAAGTGAGCTCGAAGCGCACCTGATCGTTGCCCTTGCCCGTGCAGCCGTGCGCGAGCGCATCGGAGCCCGTGCGCTGTGCGGCCCACACCTGACGCGATGCGATCAAAGGACGCGCGAGCGACGTGCCCAGCAGATAGCGACCCTCGTATACCGCGCCGGCGCGCAGCGCCGGGAAGCAGAAGTCGCGCACGAACGGCACGCGCAGGTCTTCCACGATCACCTCGGTCGCGCCGATCTTGCGCGCCTTGGCCTCGAGGCCACTCAGCTCCTCGCCACCCTGGCCCACGTCGCTGCAGTAGCACACCACCTCGCAACCGTAGTGCTCACGCAGCCACGGCACGATGATGCTGGTATCGAGTCCACCGGAATACGCGAGTGCAGCACGCTTCACCTTGGGCTTGGTCACTTTCGCTCACCCCCCTTGCTCGCGCACGCGCGGAGCGCGGTGTCGAGCCGTTCGAGTCCATCGTTGATCTCGGCATCCGTCACGGTGAGCGGCGGCAGCACGCGCACCGCGCGCTCGCCGCCTCGCACCAACAGCAGTCCCGCATCGCGCGCCGCGGCCACCAGGGCTGCCGGCTCGATGCCGCCCGGCGCCAGGTCGATCGCGCGCAACAGCCCGAGCCCGCGCGCTTCACTCACGCCCGGGTGCTTAGCAGCCAGTGCCTCGAGTCCGCTCGCGAGCGTGCGGCCCACGCGTCGCACACGCTCCAGGAACGCGGGCCGGCGCACCTGCGCCAGCGACCAGCGTGCCGCAGCTGTGCACACGGCGTTGCCGCCGAACGTGCAGCCGTGCATGCCGGGCGACAACTGCTGTGCGACCTCGGCCGTCATGAGCACCGCGGCAATGGGGAAGCCCGCGCCCAGCGCCTTGCTCATGACCACGATGTCGGCCTTCACGTCGAAGTGTTCCTGCGCCAGCAGGCGGCCGGTGCGGCCCATGCCGGTCTGCACCTCGTCGATGATCATGAGCACGCCCAATGCCGTGCAGCGCGCGCGCAGCGCCTGCAGGAAGTCGCGCTGGCCGGGCACCGCGCCCGCTTCGCCCTGCACGCACTCCACGACCACCGCGCAGATGTCGGAGTCGAGCACGGCGTCGAGGCCCGCGACGTCGTTGTAGTTGGCAAAGCGCACGCCCGGGATGAGCGGTTCGAACGGCTCGCGATACGACGGGTTGTGCGTGGCCGACAGCGCCAAGCCGGTGCGGCCATGGAAGCCTCCCTTGAACGCCAGGATACCGCGGCCGGGCACGCCCAGCTTGTGGGCACGCGCGCGCGCGAACTTGAGCGCAGCGTCGTGGCCCTCGGTGCCGGAGTTGCAGAAGAACACGCGCGCGTAGCCGGTGGCCTCGGTGAGTTCTGTCGCCAGCGCCAGGC
>JAIOPA010000297.1 GCA_021414165.1 Candidatus Eiseniibacteriota bacterium | reverse complement strand
GGCGTCACCCCGGGCAGGTCGACCGCCAGCACGAGTGCTGCTCCTTCATAGGGGGCCTCGAGCAGGCCGGCGACCAGGGCACCGAGCGGACCGGTCTCGCCGGGTGGGTCCGCCACCCGCATCACGTTCGCCGGGAGCGGCAGGACCATGTCCGCCGGAGCGACGACGCGCACCTCGCCCGCCATGGCGCCGGCAAGCGCGAGGGCGTTCGCGAGCAGGGTGCCGGCCCCGAAGGGCGCCAGTGCCTTGGGCACCCCGGCCGCCAGCCGCCGCCCGGCCCCTCCTGCGACGATCACCGCGACGTTCGACGCTCCGTGCGTCACCTCGGTCCTCCCCATCGGTTCGATCCCCCGGTCCAGACGCCGGGGCCACCGCACCTTACCCGAGCGAGGCGCGGCGCGCGCAGGGTTGCACGCCTCGGGACCCCCGTTTAGTCTCGCCCGTCCGTTACCGGGATCACCCTTATACGCCTCGAGGAGGCTCGATGAGCCTGCGCCGTTCCTTCGCCGCCGCTTTCGCCGTGGCGAGCCTCTCGCTCGCAGCCAGCGCCTGGGCCTCGCCCTACGCGCTCAAGCCGGGCGAGTTCTACTCCGAGTTGTCGGGCAACCTGTTCTCGACCGACACGTACTTCGACAACGCCAACGAGAAGCGGGTTCCGCTCGGCGGCACGCTCGAGCAGCGAGCGCTGCGCTTCCACAACGAGTTGGGCTGGAAGAAGCGCGCCTCGGTCTATCTCGATGTGCCGATCGTGAGCCGCACGTTCGTGCCGGCCACGGGTGGTTCGGCCACCTCGACCGGTCTCGGCGACATCGGCCTCGGCGTGCGCTACGGCATGCATATGGGCAAGACCCCGCTCGCCCTCACGGTGGGCTGGACCGCGCCGCTCGGCAGCAACCGTCGGCTGTTCCCCGGCGTGACCGGTGGTAACGCGCTCGACGGCACCCGGTACGGCGTCGCGGTGTCGCCGAACGGTCAGACCGCCTCGTTCTTCGATGCGGGCATGCAGAGCCTGTCGGCGCAGCTCGCGTTCGGCGGCCCGCTCGGCAAGCGCGCGTTCTACTCGCTGGGCGGTGGCTATCGCTCGGCGTTCCTCACCATCGGCGCGCGCGATTCGTCGGACCGCTATGCGGACCACGTGCTCGGCGATGCCTCGCTCGGCATCTGGATGACGTCGCACCTGCTCGTCACTGGCACGTTCCACGCCGAGTGGGCGGCTTCGCAGGGTGAGACGTGGGATCGTCTGTCGGCGCCGATCGTGGGCGCCAATGGCCCCGAGCTGGAGTCGAATGCCATGCTCGCCGGTGCGCGCTTCACCTACCGCATCGACGACAAGATGGACGTGTTCGCGGGTTCCGTGCACACGCCGTCGGGCCGCAATGTGCTGCATGCCGATCATTTCTATGCCGGCATCGCGTTCAAGCAGTCGGCGCTCGACAAGCTCGCCGGCGCTTTCGGGACGACCAAGTCCCACTGAATGATCTCCCGGGGGCCGGCGGCACGCGCCGCCGGCCTCTGAAGGACTCCCGTATCGCACCGCACCTCGCACGCCTGCTCCGCGCGGCGGCCCGCCACAAGACCGGGCTGCTCTGGGGCATCGCGTGCGTCGCCTGCTCGAACGTCGTGCAGCTCGTGCAGCCGCAGGTGCTCCGGTTCGCGATCGACGACCTCTATAAAGGGGTCACCGCCGAGAAGCTGGGCCGCTACGCGCTCGCCGTGCTCGGCACCGCGGTGCTCGCGGGGCTCTTCCGCTTCGGGATGCGGCACTGGGTCATCGGCATCTCGCGCCGGCTCGAGTACGACCTGCGCAACGAACTCTTCGCACGCCTGCAGCGCCAGCCACTCGAGTGGTTCCAGCGCCGCCGCACCGGCGAACTCATGTCGGTCGCCACGAACGACATGGCCGCCGTGCGCATGATGCTCGGCCCCGGCGTCATGTACACCGTGAACACGCTCACCGTGGGACTGCTGTCGGTGTGGTTCATGGCGCAGATCAGCCCACGGCTCACGCTGCTCTCGCTCCTCCCCTTGCCACTCGTCTCGCTATCGGTGTGGTGGTTCGGCGACCGCATCCACCGCCGCTTCGAGAAGGTGCAGGAGCGCATGGCGCTGCTGTCGGCGCATGTGCAGGAGAACCTGGCCGGCCTGCGCGTGGTGCGCGCGTTCAGCGCCGAGGCGCGCGAGGCGCAGCGCTTCGACGAGTTGTCCGAGGACTACCGGCGCGGACACCTCGACCTCATCAAGGTGTCGGGTGTGTTCCAGCCGTCGCTGGCGTTCTGGATCGGCACCGGAGCGTTGCTCGCCATCTGGATCGGCGGCCGCGAGGTGGTGCGCGGCCACATCACGCTCGGGCAGTTCGTGGCGTTCACGGTGTACCTGGGCATGCTCAACTGGCCCATGATCGCGCTCGGCTGGGTGATCAACATCTTCCAGCGCGGCTCGGCATCGTACCGGCGTATCTACTCGCTCACCGAGGAACCGCCCACCATCGCCAACGTGCCCGACGCGGCCACGCCCAGCGCGCCGGCGCGCGGCGAGCTCGAGGTGCGCGGGCTCACGTTCACCTACCCCGGCGCGGCCATGCCGTCGATCGTGGATCTGTCGTTCACGGCCGCTGCAGGTTCGACCGTGGCCATCGTGGGCCGCACCGCGAGCGGCAAGAGCACGGTGCTGTCGCTGGTGCCACGACTGTTCGATCCGCCGCCCGGCACGGTGTTCCTCGATGGGCGCGACGTGCGCTCGTACGACCTCGCCTGGCTGCGTGCCCAGGTCGCGAGCGTGCCGCAGGAGCCGTTCCTGTTCTCCGAGACGCTCGCGGCCAACATCGCCTACGGCGTGGCGAACGAGGACGCCGAGGCCATTGCGCGTGCGGCCTCGGTGGCGCACCTGGCCACCGACGTGTCGGGGTTCCCGCAGGGCTTCGACACGCGCATCGGCGAGCGCGGCATCACGCTCTCGGGCGGCCAGAAGCAGCGCACCGCCATTGCACGCGCGCTGCTGCGCGACTGCCCCATCCTGCTGCTCGACGACTGCCTGTCGAACGTGGACACGCAGACGGAAGAGGCGATCCTGGGCGGTCTGCGCGGCGAGATGCGGCGCCGCACCACGCTGCTCGTGTCGCACCGTGTCTCCACGGTGCGTGAGGCCGACCTCATCCTGGTGCTCGAACGCGGCCATGTGGTCGAGCGTGGCACGCATGCCGAACTCCTGGCGCTGGGCGGGCACTACGCCGCGCTGCATCGCGCACAGCAGCTCGAAGAGGAGATCGCGGCCTCATGAGCGCGCTCCCCGATCCGAACGACGAGGCGCAGGGCCGCGCCTACGACCACCGGCTGGCGCAGCGGCTGTTCGCGTTCCTCGTGCCCTACCGCCGGCAGGTCGGCTTCGCGGTCATCATCACCCTGGGTGCCGCGGGCGTGCAGCTCGCCTATCCGTGGCTCACCAAGGAAGCCATCGACCTCGGCATCCGCCACCGCGATACCTACCAGCTCGATCGCATCGCGCTCGCCTACCTGTCGGCGCTGCTCATGGGCATGGGGCTGGGTTATCTGCAGACGCAGATCATGCAGCGCGTGGGCCAGAGCCTCATGCGCGACCTGCGCGCCAGGATCTTCCGGCACCTGCAGCAGCTGCCGGTGGCCTACTTCGACCGCCAGCCGGTCGGCCGGCTCATGACGCGCGTGACCAACGATGTCGACGTGATCAACGAGATGTTCACCGCTGGCATCGATGCGCTGTTCGGCGACCTGTTCATCTTGATCGGCATCGTGATCGCCATGGCGCGGCTGAACGTCGAGTTGCTCGTGGTCACGTTCTCCGTGCTGCCGCTCATGATCATCGTCACGCTCACGTTCCGCACCAAGGTGCGCAGCGCGTTCCGTGACGTGCGCACCTCGCTCGCGCGCTTGAACGCGTTCATGAACGAGAACCTGGGCGGCATGAGCACGGTGCAGCTGCTGGGCCGTGAAGAGCGCAACCACGAGGCGTTCCGCACCATCAACGCGCTGCATCGCGACGCCAACCTGCGCGCGAACCGCATCCACGCCGTGTTCTTCCCGTTGCTCGAACTCGTGAGCGCCATGGCGCTGGCGCTCATCGTCTGGTACGGCGGCCGTCAGGTCATGTGGACCGGCATCACGCTGGGCACGCTGGTGGCATTCATCCAGTACACGCAGCGCTTCTTCCGCCCGCTCTCGGACCTGTCGGAGAAGTACGGCATCCTGCAGCAGGCCATGGCCTCGGCCGAGCGCATCTTCGAGCTGCTCGATACGCCCATCGACCCGGCTGCAGCCAAGCTCGACGCCGGCGTGGGCGATCGTGCCGGCTCTGGCGAGAACGTGGCGTCGGGCGCACATGCGCCGGCCGCGCGTGCCGAGCGCGCCATCCGGATCGAGTTCGACCACGTCTGGTTCGCCTACGTCGACGAACACTGGGTGCTCGAGGACGTGAGCTTCACGATCGAGCCCGGCGAGCGCGTGGCCGTGGTGGGCGCGACCGGCTCCGGCAAGACCACGCTCACCAGCCTCCTGCTGCGCTTCTACACACCGCAGCGCGGCACCATCCGCGTGGACGGCCGCCCGCTCTCGGAGTGGGAGCCCACGGCGCTGCGCGACCGCATCGGGCTGGTGCTCCAGGATGTGTTCCTGTTCTCGGGCACGGTGGGCTCGAACCTCACGTATGGCGGCGTGCCGGTGAGCCCCGAACAGGCACGCGCGGCCGCGGCCGAGGTGCATGCCGACACGCTCATCGAGCGTCTGCCCGGCGGCTGGGACTCCGAGGTGCGCGAGCGCGGCGCCACGTTGTCGTCGGGCGAGAAGCAGTTGCTCGCATTCGCACGCGCGCTGGCGCGTGATCCCGAGTTGTTGGTGCTCGATGAAGCCACTTCGAGTGTCGACACACACACCGAGCGTCTCATCCAGTCCGCGCTGCGCCGGTTGTTGTCGGGGCGCACGTCGCTCGTGATCGCGCACCGTTTATCCACGATCCACGACGTCGATCGTATCGTCGTGTTGCATCATGGACGCATCCGCGAGTCGGGCAGCCACGCCGAACTCATGGCGGCGGGTGGTCTGTACCGCCGGCTCGTGCAGTTGCAGTACCTCGGCACCGCCGACGACGCCGCAACGGCCCAGAAGTAGCCCGCGACCGCGCCCAGCGCGGCCCGCGAGAGCTTTGCGCACGCGCGACACGCGCCGTCGCGCCCCGCTGAACGGGAATTGTGTCGTCTAAACCGACACCTCCAAGGGTGCCAAGACGATTCAATGTATTGCAGGACGCAACGCGCACACCTGTTCTTGGGTAGCCGAGGTGTCCTCACGTTCGATGGGCGTTGACTCACCCCATGCGTGTCCCTAAACTTGTTTTGTCACTCCGCTCTCCCTCTCTCTCTCTCTCTCGGAGGTGACCTCCATGCAGTTGGGTCGAAAGATCCGGGACTTGCGGCTGCGCCGCGGTCTCACCGTTCAGCAGTTGGCAGAAGCTACCGGGCTCTCGAAGGGTTTCGTGAGTCAGGTGGAGAATGGCCGGACCTCGCCGTCGCTCTCGACGTTGCAGGATCTGGCGAAGTCGCTCGAGACGTCGGTCGCTTACCTGGTCGTCGAAGAAGATCAGGTGCCGTACGTCGTCCGTCGCAACGAGCGTCCTCACATGAGCGTCAACGGGAACACGTCGCGAGTCGAGGTCATGTCCGCGCAGCCGCGGCGTAATCTCGAACTGTTGCAGTGCGAGCTGCCGGTCGGCAGCGCCATGAGCGACAAGCGTCACTTCCACCACGGCGAAGAAGTCGTGCTGTGCACGGATGGGCGCGTCAGCCTCACGTGTGGCGAGCACGTCGTCATCCTCGAATCCGGCGATTCCTGCCACTTCGACGGCCGCGTGCCGCATTCCATCGACAACGCGGGTGATGTCCCTGCCC
Source organism: Candidatus Eiseniibacteriota bacterium (assembly GCA_021414165.1). Taxonomy (GTDB): domain Bacteria; phylum Eisenbacteria; class RBG-16-71-46; order RBG-16-71-46; family RBG-16-71-46; genus JAIOPA01. Next base: position 1,731 of record JAIOPA010000297.1, on the reverse strand, counting down.
GCCTGCTCATCGCTCTCACGCCGGCTGCCTTCGAGCCGTTCGTGCGTGCGCGTGGCGAAGCCACGAATGGGCACACGGTGGACACGGCGATGCTCGATTCCGCGAGCTGAACCCGTAACCGGTAGTATCCGGGCGGCAGTCCCCCCACGGGCTGCCGCCCGTTGTATTTCCCCCCCACTCGTCCCGCATGGAGGCCGGACCGCATGACCGCAGTGGCGAACGCGCTGCGTGAGTTCCGCGACGCCGCGCGCCTGTTCTCACGCGCGGCCCGGCTCTATCTGGGCGCGGAGTTCCTGCTGTGGACGGGGCACGGCATCTTCTCGGTGCTGTTCAACCTGTACCTCGTCGAGGCCGGCGCCTCCGAGGCGTTCGTGGGCCGGGCGATCGCGGCGGGTGGCATGGGCATGGTGGTGGCTGCCCTGCCCGCGGGCTGGCTCGCCGATCGCTGGGGCCGCCGCCGCACGCTCATGCTGGGTGCGACGCTCGATGGCCTGGGCCATCTGCTGCGCGCGTTCTCGATCGCGGGGCCGCTCGTGCTGGGCGCCAGCTTCGTGACCGGCATCGGCCAGGCGTTCTTCCAGATCGCAGCCGTGCCGTTCCTGACCGACCACTCCACCCCGCGCGAACGCACCCACCTGTTCAGCATGTTCTTCGCGAGCGCGCTCCTGGCCGGCGTGTTCGGCAACGCGGTGGGCGGCGCGCTGCCCGATCTGGCGCGCGCGCTGGTACCCGGGCTGTCGTGGTTCGTGGCCTACCGTTCGGCGCTCGTGGTGGGCGCGTTCTGTGCCGCCGCTGCGGCGCTGCCGCTGCTCGCACTGCGCGGCCTTGCCGAGCCGCGCCATGCGCTGGAGTCCCCGCCGCCCACGGCGCACGAGTCCGGCCGGTTGTTCCCCATCGCGCTCAATGCCGCATTGATCGGCGCGGGTGCCGGGTTCGTGATCCCGTTCATGAACCTGTACTTCAAGGACCGCTTCGCGTGCACGAGCGCGCAGATCGGCTCGTACTTCAGCATCGCGCAGATCTTCACCGCCGTGGCCGCGTTGTCGGCGCCGGCCATTGCCCGGCGCTTCGGCAAGCTGCGCACCGCGGTGGCGGCCGAGCTGCTATCGCTGCCGTTCCTGGTCACGTTGGGCGGCGAGAGCCACCTGCCCATCGCCGTCACCGCGTTCTGGTTCCGGGCCATGTTCATGCAGGCCTCCACCCCGCTCCTGCAGGCCTTCGTCATGGAGGTGCTGCCGCCCGGGCTGCGCGCGCGCTCCTCGAGCCTCAACAACATGCTGTGGAATCTGGGCTGGGCCGTGTCGGCCACGTTCGCCGGTGCGGTGCTCGAGCGCTTCGGCAATGCCGTGCCGTTCTATTGCACGGCGCTGCTCTACCTGATCGCAGCGGTCACGTTCTATCTGGCGTTCCGCGGCACCCCCGAGTCCAACGAGCGCCCGGTGGGCCTGTCCGAGGAGGCCAAGGGCCGGCGCGGTGAGGGCGCCTCGAGCGACTGAGCGTGACCGCGCGCGCCACGAGGACTATGCTGCGCGCGAGCGTCCACGGAATGGACGCGGGGAACGATCCGGGAGGGATCCATGGTCCGGTTGCTGTTGTTCGCACTCATCGTGTTCGCCGCGTGGTACGGGTGGACGCAACATGACCGATGGCGTGAGCGCGGCTCCGACGAGCTGGTGTTCCGCAACCGCACCGGCCAGACGCTCGAGCGCATGAAGATCCGCGTCGCCGACG
>JAIOPA010000296.1 GCA_021414165.1 Candidatus Eiseniibacteriota bacterium | reverse complement strand
TGCAGCTGCCGCGCGGCGAGATGCGCAAGGTGCTCGGCTACGACCTCACGTTCCAGGGCATGAAGATCGACACCGACGGCAAGGACCACGCGATCATCGCGGTCGGCTCGTCGGAGCGCGACTTCACGGCGAACGCCAAGTTCTACTGGAGCGAGTACAATCAGGGCTACATGAAGAAGCCGCACATCGAGCGGTTCTGGAATCGCGACGTGTACATTTCTCCGCTCGAGATGGTGGGCGGCCGCGATGAGGGCGGTACGTGGTTCGCGCCGGGTGAGACCAAGCAGGTCGGCGAGATCAAGTACACGTTCCAGAACTTCATCCCCGAACCCGGCCCCGACGGCATGAAGCTCACCGCCATGGTGCTGGTGGACGTGGGTGGCCGCACGACGCCCGTGAAGCCGATGTTCGAGGTGTCCATGTCGAGCGGCAAGCGCACGTCGACGCCGGCCTACCTGCCGAGCGGTGGCCAGCTGTCGATCATCTCGGGCGATCCGAGCACCGGCCGCGCGCTGTTGAAGCTGCCGGGGCAGGAGTCGGCCGCCAACAGCGAGACGCTGGCGATCGAGCTGTCGACCAAGCCATTCATCAACCTGGTCTGGATCGGTGCGGTGGTCATGCTGGCGAGCGCGTTCCTGTCGGTCATCCGCCGCGTGCAGGACCTGAAGCGCGAGCCGGTGGGCAGCAAGGCGTAGTCGAGCCCTTACAGCGGTCTGTAGCGAGCGGGTGGGCCCTATCGGCCCACCCGCACGTCGTTCCGGCCAGCCGTTCTCGCACTCCGTTCTTGTCTTACTGCCCATGCGTGCAGTAGGCTTCCGTCGGTGCCTGAGTCCAACCATGTTCGAATCCCTCAACGATCCGGTCGATGTGCTGACCGTGTTCGTGGATGGCTCCATGCGCCCTGTCCGCTTCCGCTGGCAGGGCCGGGTCATCCGCGTGCACAAGGTCACCGGTCAGTGGGCCCGCCGCGAGGGTCAGGCGCAGCTGCGCTACTTCGCGGTCCAGGGTGCCAAGGACGACAGTTACGAGTTGTGCTTCGACGCGCGCGTGCCGTCGTGGGTGCTGAGCCGCGCATGGACCGGCCCGGGATGACGCCCGGTGCCGGCATTGGAGGCTGCGCGTGATCCTGCTGGCCGACATGGATGCGTTCTTCGCCTCGGTCGAGCAGGCGCATCACCCGCACCTGCGCGGCAAGGCGGTCATCGTGTGCGGGGACCCCAACCGCCGCGGTGTGGTCACGGCCGCCTCGTACGAGGCGCGGCCGTTCGGTGTGCGCGCCGGCATGCCGCTGGCCGAGGCCAAGCGCCTCTGCCCGCACGCCGAGTACGTAGAGGGCAGCCCGCGCAAGTACGTCGAGAAGTCGCTCGAACTGCTCGAGCTGTTCCTCACGATCACGCCCGACGTGGAACCGTTCAGCGTGGACGAGGCGTTTCTCGATCTGTCGCGCCTGCCCGCGCGCGGTGATCCCATGGATGCCGCGCTCAAAGTCGCCAAGCACCTGCAGACGCGCATCGCCGAGGATCACGGCCTGGGCGCGTCGTTCGGCATCGGCCCCAACAAGCTGATCGCCAAGATGGCGAGCGGGCTGCAGAAGCCTAAAGGCATCACGCCGCTCGATGAGGCGACGTTCCGGGGTGTGTACTGGCCCATGGACGTGCAGGAGCTGTGGGGTGTGGGGCCCAAGATGGCCGAGCACTTGAAGAGCATGGGCCTTGCCACCGTGGGCGCGTTGGCCAATGCGCCGGAGGCGATGCTCAAGAAGCGCTTCGGCGTGGTGGGCGAGCACCTGCGCGAGGCCGCGTGGGGGCACGACCAGACGCCGGTGATCCCGTATCACGAGGGCGTGGATCCCAAGTCGATGGGGCACGAAGTGACCCTTCCAGAAGACTGCCGCGATCCCGAGTTCCTGGAGGGCACGTTGCTGCGGTTGGCCGACCAGGTCGCGCGCAGGCTGCGAGGCGATGGGTTCCGCGGTCGCACGATCACCGTGAAGCTGCGCGATCACCGGTTCCGCACCATTACACGCCAGCGCGCGCTGCCGCAGGGTGCCGATGACCACCTGACGATCTTCGAGGTGGCGCGTGCACTATGGCGCGAGAACTGGAAGGGCGAGCCCATTCGACTGCTGGGCATCTCCATGTCGGCGCTCGAGGGTGCCGATGAAGAGCAGTTGGAGTTGTTCGTGAGAGACGAGCGCAAGAAGGCGCTGCAGGCGGC
>JAIOPA010000295.1 GCA_021414165.1 Candidatus Eiseniibacteriota bacterium | reverse complement strand
GACGTGTGCATCGATCTCATGTGCTACCGCAAGCACGGCCACAACGAGATGGATGACCCCACGTTCACGCAGCCGGTCATGTACCAGAAGATCTCGCAGCACATGCCGGCCGCGCGCCAGTACGCCGATCATCTGGTGCGCACGGGCGTGCTCGATGCCGCCGCGGTCGAGCGCATCGAGAAGGAACTCGACGGCGCGTTCCGCGCGGCGCATCGCCGCGCCTCGAGCGAGCCGATCCCGCCGGTGCGGCATGAGCCGCGCGGCACGTGGCGCGGTCTGCAGTGGGCCGGCGACGACTGGAGCGCCGACACGCGCGCCGCGCGCGAGACGCTCGAGCAGGTGCTGCACGGCGTCACCCGGCTGCCCGAGGAGTTCCATCCGCACCGCAAGATCGCGCAGTTGTCGGCCGACCGCCGCCGCATGTTCCTCGAGGATCGCGTCGATTGGTCGCTGGGTGAGACGCTGGCCTACGGCACGCTGCTGCTCGAGGGCCGCAACGTGCGCCTGACCGGTCAGGACGTGGGCCGCGGCACGTTCACGCACCGGCATGCCGCGCTCTACGACACCGAGAATGGCCGCCGCCATGTGCCGCTGCAGCACCTGGTGCCGGAGCAGGGCCGCTTCGAGGCGGTCGACAGCATGCTGTCGGAGACCGCCGTGCTCGGCTTCGAGTACGGCTTCAGCACCGCCGACCCGCACACGCTCACGGTGTGGGAGGCGCAGTTCGGCGACTTCGCGAACGTGGCGCAGGTGGTGATCGATCAGTTCATCGCGGCCGGCGAGGCCAAGTGGGGCCGCATGTCGGGGCTCACGCTGTTGCTGCCGCACGGCTACGAAGGGCAGGGACCCGAGCATTCGAGCGGGCGTCTGGAGCGCTTCCTGGAACTGTGCGCCGATCGCAACATGCAGGTCTGCAATCTCACCACGCCCGCGCAGTTGTTCCACGCGCTTCGCCGCCAGCTGCACCGGCCGTTCCGCAAGCCGCTCGTGATCATGAGCCCCAAGAGCCTGCTGCGGCACCGGCTCGCGATCTCGCCCGTGGCGGAGTTCACGGGCGGCACGTTCCAGAGCGTGCTCGACGACGCGCAGATCACCGATCGCGCGCGCGTGCGCCGCATCGTGCTCACCACCGGCAAGCTGCATTACACGTTGCGTGAGGCGCGCGAGACGCGTGGGCTCACCGACCTGGCGCTCGTCCGGGTCGAGCAGCTGTATCCGTTCCCGGTGGCCGAACTGGCCCAGATCTTCGCGGCGTATCCCAATGCCCGCGAGGTGAGCTGGGTGCAGGAGGAGCCGGCCAACATGGGCGCGTGGCGCGCACTGCGTCATCGCTTCGAGGCGGTCGTGCCGGCCGGACACACGTTGCGCTTCGTCGCGCGCCGCAGCGCGGCGTCGCCGGCGACTGGTTTCTATGCCACGCATCAGCAGCAGGAGGCCGCGCTCATCGAGGCGGCGCTCGGGGATGGCCAGACGAAGGCTGTGGGCACGCAGGGTGTGAGCGTGGCCCATGCCGAGATCCGCAGGGAGGCCCGTTCGTGACGGTCGAGGTGAAGGTCCCGCGCCTGGCGGAGTCGATCTCCGAGGCGACACTGGTGGAATGGTTGAAGGCCGATGGCACGGCGGTGCGAACCGACGAGCCGATCGCGACGCTCGAGACCGACAAGGCGGCGGTCGAGATCGTGGCCGACTCGGCGGGCGTGCTGTCGCATGCGCGCAAGCCCGGCGAGGTCGTGAAGGTGGGCGACGTGCTCGGGCGGATCGCCCCCGGCGCGGCCGCGCCTGCGGCTGCAACTCCCGCTGCGGCTCCGGCTGCGGCGGCACCCGCCGCGCCCACGCCCGCGCGTCCGGCGAGTGAGCCGGCGTTGTCGCCTGCCGTGCGCCGCATCGTCGAGGAGCGCGGTCTGGACCCCGCGGCGATCGCGGGCAGTGGCCCGAACGGCCGCATCCTCAAGGACGACGCCCAGCGCGCCGCAGCGCCCTCGGCTCCTGCACCTGCGCCCATGCCCGCGGCGGCCCCGGCCGCCAGCGCCGCACCGGCAAGCATGCCCGCGCCCGCACCCGCGCCGCTCGATCCGTCCGAGGAGTCCTCGGTCGTGCCCATGAACCGCATCCGGCAGCGCATCGCCGAGCGGCTCGTGCAGGCCCAGCACACCGCGGCGATCCTCACCACGTTCAATGAGATCGACATGACGCGCGTGCTCGAGTTGCGCGCGCGCTACAAGGACGCGTTCGAGAAGGCGCATGGCGTCAAGCTGGGCTTCATGAGCCTGTTCGCGCGCGCCTGCGTGCTGGCGCTGGCCGACGTGCCGGCCGTGAACGCCGAGATCCGCGGCACCGACATGGTGTTCCACAAGGCCGTGCATCTGGGCATCGCCGCGAGCACCGAGAAGGGCCTGGTGGTGCCGGTGGTGCGCGATGCGCACCGGCTGGACTTCGCGGGGCTCGAGAAGGAGATCGCGCGGCTCGCGCAGCGCGCACGCGATGGCCAGCTGTCGCCGCAGGAACTCTCGGGCGGCACGTTCACCATCACGAATGGCGGCGTGTTCGGCTCGCTGCTGTCCACGCCCATCCTGAATCCG
>JAIOPA010000254.1 GCA_021414165.1 Candidatus Eiseniibacteriota bacterium | reverse complement strand
CTCGCGCACGCGGCCCTGCGCCACGCCCACCGCCGCGCGCGCCACCTGCATGTCGGAGCCGGAGCCCAGCGCGCGTGCGATCGCCGCGTCGAGCGTCAGGTGCAGGGTGTCGGAGGTGGCCACCGGGATCGCAGTCTCCGGTTTGGCGTATGCAGCGGCCGGGACCAGGACCAGTAGTGCGAAGAGTTGGAACAGCCGGCGGCTCACGCTCGGCCTCCTTTCGTGGCGACGCCATCCATGACGAGGTCGATGCGTTGGCGCAGACCTTCGAGGAGCGGGAAGTCGTGGGCGGGCACGGCCTGCACCGGGGAGCACAACCAGTAGTAGAGCGTGGTCATGTAGACCGACGACAGGAGCGACTCGAGCATGATCGCCGGCACATCGGTGCGCAGCGCACCGGCCGTCTGCCCCTGCTCGACGATGCGCAGCACCAGCGCCTGCCAGCGCGAGCCGGCCTCCTCGGTGGGCGCGAACGCCTGGCGCATCCACTCCTCGAACACGAAGCGCGACAGTTCGCGGTCGGAGAGGTAGGCCGATGCCGCGAATGCGTAGATGTCGTGCAGCTTCTCGCGCGCCGGCGCCTGCGAGTCGAGCAGTGCCGCCGCGTTCTCCTCGGCAAGGGCCACACGCTCCTCGGACAGATAGGCGAGCACGGCTTCCTTACGCGGGAAGTAGTTGAAGAACGTGCCGCGGCCGACATCGGCGCGCTCGGTGATCTCGTCGACCGTGGTCGCCTCGAAGCCACGCTCGCGGAACAATGCGATCGCGACCTCGAAGATGCGGCGCCGGGTCTCTTCTTTCTTCCGCTCGCGGCGGGTCAGCTCGGTCAGCGTCATGGGAGGGGTCCTGATGGGGTGGTGCTGGGTTGCTGGAATCGGTACAAAGACGGCGTTAGTATAACGTTGGACGCAGTCCAGAAGTTTCAGGTGCACGCAAAATGGCCCGTGGGTTGTGTTTCGGAGGGGTGCGGGTACAGAATGCCGCCCGTTCGAACCCTCCCGGGGAGCTCGCCGCCTGCCCCGGCCCTAAGGCCCGCCGACCGCGCGCCCCGGGGCGCCCTTGCGGCTTCTCAAGGACGACCGCCCTGGACCCCTCGACCCCGCAGATCGTGACCGCGGCCCTGACCGACGTTGGCCGTCGCCGGTCCGGGAACGAGGACCGGTTCGCGCTGTGGAGCGCGCCCCAGGGCTCCAACGCCTCGATCGACCATCTGCTGGTGGTCTGCGACGGCATGGGCGGCTCCAACGCGGGCGAGATCGCCAGCGCCATGGTGGCCGACATCGTGGTGCGCGAACTCACGAGCGGCCCGCTCGAGGACGTGCCCACCGCCATCGCGCGCGCGATCGAGCTGGCGAACGCCGAGGTCTGGGCGCAGTCGCGTTCGAACCCCGATTGGAGCGGCATGGGCACCACCTGCACGCTGCTCGCGCTACGCAACGGCGTGGCGCTGGTGGGGCACGTGGGCGATTCGCGCGCCTATCTGGTGCGCGATCACAAGGCGCACATCGTGACGCGCGATCACTCGCTCGTGTCCGAACTCGTCGAGCGCGGCCAGCTCACGCCCGAGCAGGCGCGCACGGATCCGCGCCGCAATGTGGTCACGCGCAGCGTGGGCGTGGCGCCCGATGTCCAGGTGGACGTGGTGGCGGCCGGCGATGCGCTCAAGCAGCTCGCCAACGAGCGCGGGGGCCCTGACAACATCACCGTGGCCATGGCGCGCGTGGCCAGTGGAGGCAAGGCGCAGGGCAACCCGCTCGGACGCTGGTTGCGTTCCCTGGGTGGGCGGGGCCAAGGTTGACCGGTCCCGGACGGTGGGCGCCCGGCAGGGCTGCCGCCAGCCGCTCTTTCTGATTACCTGACAAGGCCCCGCTCGCGGGGCTGCATCATGGGAGGGACCGCGCCGCGTGCGTGGGCTTCCCCGACACTCGACCCGAGGAGGATCCTTTCATGCGTTTCCGTGTCCAGGCTCTCGCGACCTTCATCTGTGCCGCCTTCGTGATGACCGCTTCGGTCGCCGCGGCGGATTCCTTGTCGACGGCTGCGCCGGCCAAGCCCGCCGCGGTGGTCGCCACCAAGACGCCGGTCGCGATGAACGCCGAGGCCGGCTCCGACGCCGCGATCAAGGCGATCGATGCCCAGATCGCGAAGGCGGCGGTCGACAAGAAGAACCCGGCGTGGCGCACCAAGCTGCCCATGCCCACCGCGGTCAAGTTCGACCCGGCCAAGAGCTACTTCGTGCACATGATGACCAGCAAGGGCGAGGTCGTGGTCAAGTTCCGTCCCGACGTGGCGCCGCTGCACGTGACCAACTTCATCTACCTCACGCGCATGGGCTACTACGACGGTCTGTCGTTCCACCGCGTGATCACCAACTTCATGGCACAGGGTGGCTGCCCGCTGGGTAACGGCATGGGCGGCCCGGGCTATGGCTTCAATGGCGAGTTCTCGCCGAACGCGCGCCACAACCGTCCCGGCCTGCTCAGCATGGCGAACGCCGGCCCGGGCACCGATGGCAGCCAGTTCTTCCTCACGTTCGTGCCCACGCCTTGGCTCGACGGCAAGCACAGCATCTTCGGTGAGGTCACGGGCGGCATGAGCGTGGTCAAGCTGCTCGAGGAGAAGGGTTCGCAGAACGGCGCGACCACCGAGAAGCTGTCGATGGGCAAGCTGTACATCGAGGTGAAGTAACACCGCGAGGGTGAAGTAACGCCTCGCACGTCTCTTCTTGTATGTTCGCGGCCCCGGACGATGCACTCGTCCGGGGCCGCTTGCTGTCCTGATCGAACTTCACTCACGGAGGAGTGTCATGGCCGGAGGGCCGCGCATCGCATTCTCGGGCATCGTTCTGATCGTCTTCGGCGCGTTGTTCCTGGCCGATCAGATGGGAGCGCTGCACTTCGGCGCCGTGTTCAAGACCTGGTGGCCGGCTCTGCTGGTGATCGCGGGGCTCCTGAGCCTCATCGAGCGCCCGGGCCAGGGCCTGGGCCCCATCATCATGATCACCGTGGGCGTGGGGCTGCTGCTCGCGAACCTCGGCGTGATCGAGTTCCGTCAGGTGTGGCGGCTGTGGCCGGTGGTGCTGATCGCGATGGGCTTGAACATACTGTTCAGCAGTGGCGGCAAGGGCAAAGGCTAGCCTTGACTGCATGCGCAAAGGGCCGGGACCCCATCGGGATCCCGGCCCTTCGTGTGTGTGGCGTGCAGCCCTAGAACGCCAGTCGCAACTCCGCGAGCCACGTGCGCGTGGCGGCCGGCATGGCGTGCGGCACGTAGTCACCATGGCGGTCCACATCCATGTAGCCCGTGGTCGCATAGCGCAGGTCGCCCAGGTTGAGTCCACGCACGCGCAACGTGGCGCGCGTGCCACCCACCGCTCGCGTGAGCCCCGCGCTCGCGTTCCACACCGTGTGCGGCGCGATGCTATGCGCTGCATCGCCCGTGTTGTCCACGTACACGCGACCGGCGTGCTGGGCTTCGAGCCGCGCGTCGGCGCCGCGCCAAGCCGCGCTCAGTCCCACGTTGGCCATGACCGCGGGCGCGAAGCCGATCGGGTTGCCGTCGTAGCGCACCTCGTCGGTGGGCAGCGGCCCCGAACGCTCGCGGTACTCGACGAAGTGGTGATCGCCCAGTGTCGCGTTGCCATCGAGCCCCAGCGTGGCGCCCGCCGCGAGCGCGCGCGTGACGTGCGCCGCCAACTCGACGCCCTGATGCACCGAGCGTGCGGCGTTGCCGAGGATCGCGTAGCCCAGGTCGGTGTTGAACTGGCCCGCGAACACCAGCTCGTCGCGAAAATCCATGCGGTACAGCTGCAGCGAGCCGCCCAGCGCCGCATCGCCCAGCGTGGCGCCCAGCTCCAGGTCGTGCACGTGCTCGGGCTTGATGAGCGGGTCGTTGTAGATGCCGGCGGCCACGTTCACCTGCCGGTAGAGCGGCACCGAGCCCACGCCCTCGGCGTCGTACAGATCGCGAAAGGCCGGCTCGCGGCTCGCGTACGAGTAGCTGCCGAACACGTACACGCGCTCCGAAGGGGCGTAGCCGAGCGCAAGACGAGGCTGTGTGAAGTCGTAGTTCTGATCGAACCGGATGCCGTCGAAACGATCGCCGCGCATCTGGTAGCCGGCATGGCGCCACGCCAGGTCGGCCGTGACGCGCCAGCGCGGCGACAGGTCGTACTCCTCGCGCGCGTAGAGTCCCGCCGCCAGCGTGCGCGGGTGGTAGTCGTAGTAGCTCGCGGGGTTCGCGGTGCCGTTGGGCAGCGGGTCGCCCGCGAGGATGCTGCCCACGTGGCGGCCATCGTGCAGGCGCAGCTCGCCGCCCACGGTGAGCGCGCCATTCGTGTGCGCATAGCGCGCGCGCGGCAGCCAGCCGTAGTGGCGGTTCGTGACCTCGCGGCGGCGCGTGAGGTCGAACGCCACGATCGACGCGCGGCCCTGACCATCGCGGATGAGCACGCCATTGCCATCCTGCGCGTAGTACTCGCGCGGCACCAGCGTGGTGTCGGTGGTGGCGATGGCCGGCAGCCGGTAATCGGCGAGCGCGCGGCCGAAGCGGCGCTCATCGAAGTAGCCACGGCCGTCAAAGGCGAACAGCGTCTGCGTGAGCGCGAAACGCGGCGACGGCGCCCACGTGTGCACCAACTCGTAGTGCGGTTCGAAGAAGTGATCGCGCTCGCCGTCGTAGCTGAGCGGGTTCGCGCGCCGGTCGCGATCGGCGTCACCCGTGACCCCGCCCGCGAAGTTCTCGGGCGGCAGCGCCAGATAGGACAGATGCGTCTCTTCGGGGCCGCCGTAAAGGTTGACCTTGATGCGCTGCGCGCCGAAGCCACGCTCGGCCGAGAACGCGTACGACCACAGCTTGGACCACGACTGCTCGCGGTAGCCATCGCTCTCGACGCGCGCGTAGCGGCCGTACAGGTTCCAGCCGTTCGCCAGAGGGCCCGAGCCGCCCTCGACCACCACCCGCCGCGTGCCCCACGAGCCCGCGCCACTGGTGATGCTGGCGTGTGGCGCGCCCAGCATGGGACCGGTCTCCACGTTCACGCTGCCGCCCAGCGATGCCGCGCCATAGAGAGCAGGCCCCACGCCGCGCTGCACCTGCACCTCGCTCGTGGCGCTCAAGAGATCGGGATGGTCGATCCAGTACACCTCGTGCGACTCGGGATCGTTCAACGGCACGCCGTTCACCAGCACCGACACGCGGCGCTGCGGGAAGCCACGCAGCGTGAGGTACGAGTAGCCGATGCCATTGCCGGCATCGGAGTACGCGAACACGCCGGGCTGCGTGGCGAGCGCCATGGGCGTGTCCTGGCCCCAGTTGGTGCGCACCAGTGCGTCGCGCGTGAGCCGCGAGACCGCGACCGTGGGCCGGGCTCCTGCACGGGACGTGCTCACCTCGACCGCTCTCATGGGGACGACGCGATCGAGG
>JAIOPA010000253.1 GCA_021414165.1 Candidatus Eiseniibacteriota bacterium | reverse complement strand
GCCCGCGAACGCCGAGGGCGAGCTGCGCGACACCATTGCGCGGCACGAAGAAGCCGTGCGCGGCATCGAGGGCCTGGAGTCGCGCCGCCGCGATGAGCTGGCGCGCGAGCGCGAAGCGATTGCCCGCGAGCGCCGCGAACTTGCCGCCTACGACGAGTTCCTGGTCGAGGACGCCGATCGCTGTGTGAGCCAGGCGTCGGAGCTGCGGCAGATCCTGCTACAGGACGCCACGCTCCGGCATCAGGTGTTCGAGCTGCGCGACATCCTGGCGTCCAAGGGCTATGAGCCCGAGCAGATCCAGTTCCTGCAGCAGCGCTTCGGCGATCTGCCGGCCGAGAGCGTGAAGCTGCTGCGCCAGCAGGCCGAACTCAATCTGGTGTTCCAGAACGACTCCACGCTGCTCGAGCAGCAGCGCGCCAACGCCACCGAGACGCTGCGTGCAGTCGATGCCGCGCGCAATGCGCGCCGCACGCCGGGCATGGTGTTGATCGGTGTGGGGCTCGCAGCCGCGATCGGCGGTGGCGCCATGTTGCTGCTCAAGATGGCGGCCATCCTGGGCGTGGGTGCGCTGGTGGCGGGCATCGTGCTGGCGTTCGTGGGCGCGGTGCTCATGGGCACTGCGGGCAGCACGCGCCGCGACGATCGCGATGACGCGTTGTCGTTGCTGGCCGAGGCGCAGGGCCGCATCAACGCGCTGCACCGCCGGCGCGCCGAGAACGAATCCGGGCTCGCCGACCTGGCGCGGCTCATGGGCTATCGCGACAGCGTCGATCTGCTGCGGCAGTTCGGCGAGTACGCGCGGCTGGCCGAGGACTCCGGCCCGTTGCAGCGCGCACAGGAGCAGTTGGCCACACTCGATGCGCGCCGCACGCAGCTCATGGCGCTCACGCAGCCGCTCACCGTACTCACCGGCGAGCCCAGTGTGACGCCCGAGCTGCTCGAGAAGGTGGCGTATGACGCGCGCCGTTCGATCAGCGCGCGCGCCCGCCTGGCCGACCTGGAGCGTGGGTTCGGTTGGGTCGAAGAAGAGAAGCGCGTGCTCGAGACGACCGCGAACTCCATGCGCGATCGTGCCGTGCGCGTGCTGCAGTCCGCTGGCATCACGTACGACCCCGCCAAGGGCTGGGCCCACCACGTGAGTGAACTCAAGCGCCGCATGGAAGGCCGTGTGCGCTACACCATGGTGGTGGAAGAGCTGATCCCCGCCGCACGCCGCCGGTTGCACCCCGATCACGAGGTGCAGCAGCGCCGCCGCCAGCTCGAGATGCTCACGGCCGGTGGTGAACTGCCCAAGAACGCGCGCTCATCGGCCGACATCGAGGTCGAGGTCAAGCAGACGCGCAACAAGCTCGAGGAGACCATGCGCCGTCGCAGCGACGTGCGCGTGGAGGTCGAAGAGGTGTGGCGCCGCCATGCGCAGCGCCGCCCCGAGTTGGGTCAGGACCAGGAGCGCATGGGCCGTGCGATCGAGCGCGCGCAGCGCTTCAAGCAGGCCGCCGAGCTGGCGCACACGACGATCGAGAAGGTGGCCACGGACACGCACCGCAAGTGGGCGGACTTCCTGAACGACCGCGTCGCCGCGATCCTGGGCACGTTCGGTACGAGTGTCGATGGTCTGCGCTTCGGCGAGGACCTGGACTTCTCGGTGCAGATGGACGGCGGACCGTTGGTGTCGCGCGGCAAGGCGCACCTGCAGCTGTCGGCCGGCGCGCGCGATCAGCTGTATCTGGCGGTGCGGCTCGCGATCAGCGAGGTCCTGTCGCGTGGCACCGAGTCGTTGCCGCTGCTGGTCGACGATGTGTTCGCCACCAGCGATGACGGCCGTCTACGCAGCGGCATGCGGGCCTTGATCGAGAGCTTCGGCTCCGGCCACCAGATCCTCATGACCACGTGTCACCGAGGCCGCATCACCGAGCTGCAACGCACCGACGCCGAG
>JAIOPA010000251.1 GCA_021414165.1 Candidatus Eiseniibacteriota bacterium | reverse complement strand
ATGCTCAGCAGCAGCTCGGTCGTGCGCATGATGAGCACGTCGACCCAGCCCCCGTAGTAACCGCTCACGCCGCCCAGCAACAGCCCCAACGAGAACGAGATCGCGATGCCGAGCAGGCCCACCGTGAGCGACACCTGGGAGCCGAACAGCAGACGCGTCCAGACATCGCGCCCGGTCTCATCGGCGCCCAGGATGAAGATGCGGCCGGGTGCTTCCACGCCATAGAGATGCCGGTCCATGGGCAGCACGCCGAACAGCCGGTAACGCGCACCCTTGGGGAACCAGCGCAGTTCATACCGCACACTGGAGTCGACCTCGTAGGTCTGACCTGCGGCCGAGCGCGTGCCGTACACGAACGGCCGCAGATGCCAGTGGCCCCGGGCGTCGCGCCAGTGGAGCGGCGTCGGCGGATGGAAGAAGCGATCGCGATCGATGTCGCTCTCGGCATAGGGCGCCAGGAAAGGAGCCAGCAACGCCATGCCGTAGAGCAGCACGAGCACCGTACCGCCCAGGAGCGCAAGCGGGCTCTTGCGGAACTGCCGCCAGAACTGCTGGAACGGCGTCTGGGCCGGCCGCGCGAGCGTGCTAGTCATGACGGATCCGCGGGTCGGCGATGGCGAGCAGCACATCGGCCACCAGATTGCCGGCGATGAGCACGGTCGAGGCCATGAGGACCGCACCCATGACCAGGTACTGGTCCTGCGCGTTCAAGGCCTCGAGCGTGATGCTGCCGAGTCCGGGCCACGAGAAGATGGTCTCGGCCACGAACGAACCCGAGACGAGCGAGCCGAGCGTGAAGCCGAACAACGTGATGAGCGGGTTGAGCGCGTTGCGCAACGCGTGCCCACCGATCACCTGGCGCTCGGGCAGGCCCTTGGCGCGCGCGGTCGTCACGTAGTCCAAGCGCAGCTGATCGAGCAGGCTGGCGCGCATCTGCCGCATGCGGCTCGCGAGCGGGATGATGCCCACCACGATCGCGGGCAGGGCCAGGTGCCGGATCAGGTCGCCCAGGCGCGCGAGGGGTGGCAGGTACTCGGCATCGAGGTCACGCATGCCACCGATCGGGAACCATCCGGTCTTGGCCGCCAGCCACAGGAACAGCAGGCCCGAGAGCACCTCGGGCACCGACAGCCCCACGAACGCCACGAACGACAGCGCGCGGTCCTGCCAGCGGTACTGCTTCACGGCCGCGATGATGCCGAGCGGGATCGCCAGCCCCCACGTGACCATGGCCGCGGCCACCGCCAGGAGCAGCGTGTTGCCGAGCCCCGTACGCAGCACCTGGAACACCGGTTGGTGCCGCGAGAACGACTCACCGAAGTCCAGATGCAGGAACACGTTCTTGAGATAGAGCGCGTACTGCACGTACCACGGCTGGTCGAGGCCGAAGCGATGCCGCATGGCGTCGAGCGTGGCCGACGAGATCTGCGGGTTCTCGGCCATGGTGGCCAGGAAGTCCCCCGGCGCCGCCTGCAAAAGCAGGAACGTGAGCGCAGAGATCCCCACGAGCAACGGGATCGTCTGCAGGAGGCGCCGGAGGAGGAATGTGCGCATCTACAGGATGCTAGCGCTTCTCGCCCGGGTGCTTCATGTAGATCACCTCCGAGTTCCACAGGATACGATGCGGCATCGGGCTGGGCTGGAGGTTCCCGAAGC
>JAIOPA010000290.1 GCA_021414165.1 Candidatus Eiseniibacteriota bacterium | reverse complement strand
CTCGATCGCCACGTCGTCGACGAGGTCGTATCCGGCGCTGCGGCCATTCACCGACACGGCCTTCACGGCGCGGGAGCGATAGCGGATCGGCGCACTCGACTGGGCCTGGGCCACCACCAACGCGGCATGTGGCGCGGCGGCGCGCACGGCGTCCGCGTCGTCCAGCGTGACGGGCGGCCGGCCACGGGCGTCCTCGAACTGCTGCTGGCTCGTGATGAAGCCGTACTTGTCGATCACGAACACGTTCGCGCCGGCATTCACGAGCTTCTGGGTGACGAACTTGTTCAGGCCCTCGACGAACGACACGACCGCGATGACCGAGGCAACGCCGATGATGATCCCGAGCAGGGTGAGGAACGAGCGCAGCTTGTTGGCGCGCACACCACCCAGGGCGATGCCGATGCTCTCGCGCAGGTTCACGACGGACCTGCCACCGCGGGCTTGACCGCGGCGCGCGGATTGGCGTTCACCTGATCGCTCTCGACCCTGCCGTCACGCATGCGCACGATGCGGCGAGCATGCTCGGCGATATCGAGCTCGTGGGTGACCAGGATGACGGTGTTGCCCTGCTTCCAGATGGCCTCGAACGCCGCCATGATCTCCTCGCCGGTGCGGCTGTCGAGGTTACCGGTGGGTTCATCGGCCAGGATGATGCTGGGCTTGTTCACGAGCGCGCGGGCAATGGCCACGCGCTGACGCTGGCCGCCCGACAGCTCGTTCGGGCGGTGCTTCATGCGGTCCCCGAGCCCGACCAGCTCGAGCGATTCCTTGGCGCGCTTGCGGCGCTCCTCGTGACGCATGCCGGCATACACCAGCGGCAGCTCCACGTTGTGCAGTGCATCGGCACGCGGCAGCAGGTTGAACGTCTGGAACACGAAGCCGATCTCGGCATTGCGGATCTGCGCCAGCTCGTCGTCCGTGCGCTCGGCGATCTCCTTGCCCTTGAGCTTGTAGGAGCCCGAGGACGGCGTGTCGAGACACCCCAGGATGTTCATGAGCGTGGACTTGCCGGAGCCCGAAGGCCCCATGATCGCGACGTACTCGTTCTGCTCGATGCTCAGGTCCACGCCATCCAGCGCGCGGACCTCGCTCTCGCCCACCTGGTACACACGGTGCAGGTCCCGGATGTCGATCAGCATCGGCGGCTCACTTGCCCGGCTTGTTGCCAGGCTGCTCCTTCTTGACCTTGGCCCCAGGCTTGAGCTCGCGCAGCGCCTTGTACGGGCCGCTCACGACCGTGTCGTTCTCCTTCAGATCTCCCGTGACCTCGATCATGGTCTCGCTCGCGAGGCCCGTGCGCACCGGCACGAACTTGGTGACGCCCTCGTTCACCACGAGCACGCCCGTGATCTCGGGGTCGCGCCGGCCGGCGGTATCCTCGTCGGCCGCGAGTGCCGAGGTCTTCTTCTTGGGAGCCTTCTGCCCCGGCTTCTTGGCCGCGCGGTCGAGCTGGCTCTGGGTGCGGATGATGACGGCCTGGATCGGCACGACGAGCGTCTTCTCGTGCGTGCCAGTGGCGATGTCGACATCGGCGGTCATGCCCGGACGCACGGCATCGACCTGATGGTCGAACACGACCTTCACCTCGAAGTTGGTCTGGCCCTCGACGCTCGAGATGGACGAGCGCTTGGCCGTGTTGCCGATCTCCGTGACGGTGCCCTCGAACGTGGTGTCCGGGAACGCGTCCACCGAGATCTTGGCCTTCTGGCCGATCTGCATGTCGACCACGTCGGTCTCGTCGACCTCGGCACGCACGAGCATGCGCGAGAGGTCCGAGACCACGAGGATCTGCGTGCCGGGATTGTTCATGGTGCCCGTGATCACGATCTCGCCCTTCTCGACGTTGAGCGCGCTCACCACACCATCGAACGGCGCGAAGAACCGGCACTTGGACAGATTGTCGGCCGACGCGTCCTTGGCCGCCTGGGCCCGCGCGACCTCTTCCTGTGCCGTCGCCAACGCGACGCGCGCACCCTCGTGGCTGTTCGTGGCGCCATCCCACTCGGCCTGCGAGAGCAGCTTCTGCTCGAACAGCGCCTTCTGGCGGCCATAGTTGGCATCCGAGACGCGCAGTGCCGACTCGGCCTCGCGCACACGGGCCTTGGCCGACGCCAGCGCGGCCGAGGCCTGCTGGTTCTGGCTGCGGTACTGGGTGTCGTCGATGCCGAGCAGCAACTGCCCGCGCTTCACCGAATCACCTTCCTTGATGTTCAGGATGATGACCTTGCCCGGGATGTCGGCGCTCACCTTGACCTGCGTCTTGGGCTCGATCTTGCCCGGCGCGCGCACGCGCGAGGTGACGTCCTCGCGGCGGACATTGGCGAGCTGGACCGACTCGACCTTGCACTTGGCGCTCTTCATGGCACTGAGCCCGATGAGTGCGCCGACCACGACGACTCCGGCGACGATCGCGATGACCTTCTTGTTCATGGCTGCGGCCTTTCCTCTCACTCGCCCTGGCCGCGGACACGGTCCACGGCGGCTTCGGCGACTCGGATGTCGGCCAGCGCGGACACGAGGTCGCTCTGGGCACGCTGCAACTGGACCTGGGAATCGATCAGATCGAGGATCGTGGCGGAACCCACGTTGTACTTCTGCTGGACGAGGTTGAGGTTCTCCGCCGCAGAGGCCAGCGTGCGTCGCGCAAGCGCCTCTCGTTCGGTGGCCTCCTGATAGCCCAGCAACGTCTGACGCACTTCACCCTCGAGATTACGCTGCAGCGCGTCGCGGGTTTCACGTGCGCGCAACAATTGTGCGCGCGCCGAGGCGACACGAGCGTCGGTGGCAAAGCCATCGAACAGATTGATGCCCACCGCGAGCTGGCCCGACCAGGCATCCTTGCTCTCGACCGCACCCGACGTCGGAGCGGTGTGCGCCTCGTCATCGAACTGCTTCTGCGTGCTGTTGCTCTTGGGCGTCCACGAGCCGGACAGCGACACGCTCGGCAGACGCGACCAGTGCGCCGAGCGCAGGCCCAGTTCGGCCGACTTGAGGTCGGCCTCGGCCGCCAACAGGTCCGGACGATTGCGGCGCGCTTCCGAGAGCACGCTCACGGCATCGAACGGCGTCGGCTCCGCAGTGAGCGTGGAATCCACCTC
>JAIOPA010000248.1 GCA_021414165.1 Candidatus Eiseniibacteriota bacterium | reverse complement strand
GGTGTGGCAGTGCGTTGCGCGGTGCTGCAGCGCTGCGCCGATGCCACGCGCCGCGAGCCGCTGCCCCCCTCACTGCTGGACTCCGCAACCGAGGCACGAGCAACGACGAGTGCTTGCAACGAGGCCACACGATGAGCGCGTTGAGCATCTTCAAGGAGGTCACGCACTGGCGGACCGGTGAGCGCATGACGTTCGCGGTCGAGGACGGTGTCGTGGTGCCCGCGCCGCGCACGATCCCGGAGCATGCGCGCGTGATCCACGCGAACGGCGCGGTCATCGCGCCGGGCCTGGTCGACCTGCACGTGCATCTGCGCGAGCCGGGCCAGAGCGCCAAGGAGACCATCGAGACCGGCACCCGGGCGGCTGCGGCGGGCGGGTTCACCGCCATCGCCTGCATGCCGAACACCGATCCGGTCATCGACACCGCGGCTTGGGTCGAATGGGTGCGCCGGCGCGCGGAAGCCGCCGGGCATTGTCAGGTGCTGCCGATCGCGGCGGTCACGGTGGGACAGAAGGGCGAGCAGTTGGCTCCGCTCGACGCGCTCTGGCACGCCGGTGCGGTCGCGTTCTCGGACGACGGCCACCCGGTGCACAGCGCCGCCGTCATGCGCCGTGCGCTCGAATACGCGCGCCCGACCGGACTGCCGATCATCTGCCACGAAGAGGATCCGTCGCTCAAGGGCGATGGCGTCATGAACGAGGGCTTCACGGCCACGCGCCTGGGGCTGCGTGGGATCCCGGGTGTGGCCGAGAGCATCATGTGCCGCCGCGATGCCGATCTGGCCGATCTCACGAACGGCCGCGTGCATCTGGCGCACCTGTCGGCCGCGCAGTCGTTCGACGCGCTGCGCGATGCCAAGCGCCGCGGTCTGCCCGTGACCGGTGAGACGTGCCCGCATTACTGGGTGCTCACCGACGAAGCCGTGGGCGACTACGACACCTACGCCAAGATGAATCCGCCGCTGCGCTCCGAGGAGGATCGTGCGGCCTGCATCGCGGCGATCATCGATGGCACCATCGATTGCTTCGCCACCGATCACGCACCGCATACCGAGGACGAGAAGGAGCGCCCGTTCACCGATGCGCCGTTCGGCATCGTGGGGCTAGAGACCGCACTCGCGCTCACGATCACCTATCTCGTGGAGCCCGGGCACCTGTCGCTCGCGCGCGCCATCGAACTGTGGACCGACGCGCCGCGGCGCATCTTCAAGCTGCCCGAGGTCACGCTGGAGCCAGGCACGCAGGCCGACCTCGTGCTGTTCGATCCTGCCGCCCAGTGGGTCGTGGATCCCACGAAGTTCTACACGAAGGGCCGTAACACCCCGTTCGGGGGTTGGACGCTCCAGGGCCGCGTGCTCGCGACCCTGCACGAAGGCCGATTCACCCATGTTGCGGACGACGTCGTGTTCGAACGTCCGTCCGCGGTCACGGAGTCCGCACGATGATGCGACGTGAAGCGATGCTCGCGCTCGAGGATGGGCGCGTCTTCCGCGGGGAGGCGTTCGGCGCCGACACCGAGAGCACCGGCGAGGTGGTGTTCAACACCGCCATGACGGGCTATCAGGAGGTGCTGTCCGACCCGTCGTACTGTGGCCAGATCCTCACGTTCACGTACCCGTTGCTCGGCAACTATGGCGTGAATGGCGAGGACTTCGAGAGCTCCGGGCTGCGCGCGCAGGGCATGGTGTGCCGCGACCTGTGCGAGGTCCCGAGCAACTGGCGCAGCACGGGCACCCTGGACGCGCTGCTGCGCGACAAGGGCCTGCCGGGGATCACGGGCGTCGACACGCGCGCGCTCACGCGTCACCTGCGCGACCACGGCACCATGCGCGGCTGCCTGTCCACGCTGTCGGTGAACGCCGACGAGCTGGTGGACAAGGCGCGCAAGAGCCCGCGTATGGAAGGTCTGGCGCTCGCCGATGTGGTGACGTGCGTGGAGCCGTACTGGTGGGGCGCCGAGGGCCCGGTGGCCACGGAGCCCACGGCCGATCGCGGCAAGCCTTTGGTGGTCGTGCCGGACTACGGCATCAAGTACAACATCCTGCGTCTGCTGCGTGCCGAGGGCTTCCGTGTGCGCGTCATGCCGGCCCGTACCACGGGCGAGGAGTTGTTGGCGCTGTCGCCCGATGGCGTGTTGCTGTCGAACGGCCCCGGTGATCCGGAGCCGCTCGACTTCGCGATCGCGGCCGCGCGCATCGTGACGCAGAAGGTGCCCACGTTCGGGATCTGCCTGGGCCATCAGTTGATCGGGCTGTCGTTCGGCGCCAAGACGAGCAAGCTCAAGTTCGGCCATCGCGGTGCGAACCACCCGGTGATCGACCGGCGCACGGGCGTGGTCGAGGTGACGAGCCAGAATCACGGCTTCATGGTCGATGCCGACACGATGCCCGAGGGTGAGTTCGAGTTCACGCACTTCAGCGGCAACGACGGCACACTCGAGGGCATGGTGCACCGCAAGCTGCCCGTGCTGTCGTGCCAGTACCACCCCGAGGCGAGCCCGGGCCCGCATGACTCGCGCCCGTGGTTCCGCGCGTTCGCGGACCTGATCGCCAAGGAGGGCCGCGGCCGCGCGGTGCCGTTGGCGGCCGCCGCCGCCGACAAGCCGGCCAAGAAGCCGGCCACGCGCAAGCCTGCAGCCGCCGCTGGAAAGGCGGGTGCCTGATGCCCAAGCGCACCGACATCAAGAAGATCATGGTGCTGGGCGCCGGTCCGATCGTGATCGGGCAGGCGTGCGAGTTCGACTATTCGGGCACGCAGGGTTGCCGCGCGCTCAAGGCGCTCGGCTATGAGGTCGTGCTCCTGAACTCGAACCCGGCCACGATCATGACCGATCCGGAGTTCGCGGATCACACCTACGTCGAGCCGCTCATTCCCGAGATCGCCGAGGCGATCATCGCCAAGGAGCGTCCCGACGCGCTGCTGCCCACGCTGGGCGGACAGACCGCGTTGAACCTTGCGGTCGCGCTGGCGCACTCGGGCGTGCTGGCCAAGTACAACGTCAAGCTGATCGGCGCCTCGCTCGATGCGATCGAGACCGCCGAGGACCGTGACCTGTTCAAGAAGGCCATGGAGCGCGCCGGCATGCGGCTGCCCAAGAGCGGCTACGCCACCACCGTGGCCGATGCCGTGGCGCTGGGCGAGCAGCTGGGCTACCCGCTCGTCATTCGATCGTCGTTCACGCTGGGTGGCCAGGGCTCGGGCCTCGTGCACGACCGCCGCCACCTGCGTGAAGCCGCGCGCGTGGGCATCGCTGCCAGCCCGAACGGCAGCATCCTCATTGAAGAGTGCTTGCTCGGCTGGAAGGAGTACGAGCTCGAGGTCATGCGCGATCGCCACGACAACGTGGTGATCGTGTGCTCGATCGAGAACTTCGATCCCATGGGCGTGCACACCGGTGACTCGATCACCGTGGCGCCGGCGCAGACGCTCACCGATCGCTGCTACCAGATCATGCGCGACGCGTCGCTGCGCATCATCCGCGAGATCAAGATCGAGGCCGGCGGCTGCAACATCCAGTTCGCGGTGCATCCCAAGACCGGCGACATGATCGTGATCGAGATGAACCCGCGCGTCTCGCGCAGCTCGGCGCTGGCCAGCAAGGCCACGGGGTTCCCGATCGCCAAGATCAGCGCCATGCTCGCCGTGGGCATGACGCTCGACGAGATCCCGAACGACATCACCAAGAAGACGCCGGCCTGCTTCGAGCCGTCGTTGGATTACTGCGTGGTCAAGATCCCGCGCTGGGCGTTCGAGAAGTTCCGCTTCACGGACCGCCGCCTGGGCACGCGCATGAAGTCGGTGGGCGAGGTCATGGCGATCGGCCGCACGTTCCCCGAGGCCCTGCTCAAGGGCTGGCGCGCGCTCGAGACCAATGGCGACGCGCTGCCCACGCCGGCCGCGCCCGCCGATGTGGAAGCGCTGCAGCACACGCTGCGCGAGCCCTCGCCGGACCGGCTGCGCGACCTTTTCAGTTTGCTGGCCTCCGGCCAGCGGCCCGAAGAGCTGTCAGAGGTCACCGGCATCGACCCGTGGTTCCTGCACCAGATGACGCGCATCACCGATTTCGATCGCGCGCTGAAGGGTGCGTCGTGGGATGACGCGCTGGTGCGCCGTGCCAAGCGGCTGGGCTTCTCGGACCGCCATCTGGCGGTGCGCTTCGGCATGCAGGAGCCCGCGGTGCGCGCCAAGCGGCTCGCGGCGGGCATCAAGCCGGTCATGAAGGCTGTCGACACATGTGGCGCGGAGTTCCAGGCCGAGACGCCGTACTTCTATTCGACGTACGAGGAAGAGTGCGAGGTGCCGGATGCCACGCGTCCGCGCGTGCTCATCCTGGGCTCGGGCCCCAATCGCATCGGTCAGGGCCTCGAGTTCGATTACTGCTGCGTGCAGGCCGCGCTCGAACTCAAGTCACGCGGCTACGACGTGCTCATCGCCAACTCGAACCCCGAGACGGTGAGCACCGACTACGACGTGTCGAGCCGGCTGTACTTCGAGCCGCTCACTGCGGAAGACGTGCTCAACATCGTCGATCGCGAGAAGCCCATCGGCGTGATCGTGCAGCTGGGTGGCCAGACGCCGCTCAAGCTGGCCAAGGCGCTGCATGAGGCGGGCGTCCCCATCCTGGGTACGTCGTTCGACGGCCTCGATCTGGCCGAGAACCGCTCGCGCTGGAAGGACCTGGTCATCTCGTTGGGCCTGAAGCAGCCGGAGTCGCGCATCGCGTCGACGCGCGAGGAGACCGTGGAACTGGCCGAGCAGTTGGGCTACCCGGTGCTCGTGCGGCCGAGCTACGTGCTCGGCGGGCGCGGCATGCGCATCGTGTACGAGCGCACCGACCTCGAGGAGTGGTTGGCGCGCGAGGCCTTGATCTCGGCCGACGAGCCGGTGCTGCTCGATAAGTTCCTCGAGGGCGCGCTCGAGGTCGACGTGGACGCCGTGGCCGATGGCGAGACCGTGCTGGTCGGCGCCGTCATGGAGCACATTGAAGAGGCCGGCGTGCACTCGGGCGATTCCACCTGTGTGATCCCGCCGTTCACGCTGGGCGACTCCACGGTGGCCGAGATCCGCGCGATCACCGCACGGCTGGCGCGCGCGCTGGGTGTGCGCGGGCTCATGAACGTGCAGTACGCCGTGCGACTGGGCGAGATCTACGTGCTCGAGGCCAACCCGCGCGCCTCGCGTACCGTGCCGTTCGTGTCCAAGGCGGTCGGCATCCCGCTGGCCCGGCTCGCGGCCCGCGTCATGGTGGGCGAGCGCCTGGCCGAGATCCGGCCGGCCGAGACCGAGCCGCGCATGATCAGCGTCAAGAAGCCGGTGCTGCCGTTCAGCCGGTTCCCGGGCGAGGACGCCCTGCTGGGCCCCGAGATGAAGTCGACGGGCGAGGTCATGGGCCGCGACCTCGACTTTGGCCGTGCCCTGGCCAAGGCCCACCTGGGGGCGGGCGAGGCCCTGCCCGCATCGGGTAATGTGCTCATCTCGGTCCGGGACGACGACAAGCGCGCCATCACGTTCATGGCGAAGAAGTTGGTCGAACTGGGGTATGGACTGGTGGCGACCCGCGGTACCGCCCGGTTCCTGTCGCGTAACGGCATCCCGGTCCGGGAGGTGTTCAAGGTGCACGAGGGCCGCCCGCATGTGGCGGACCTGATCGACAACGGCGAGATCCAGATGGTCATCAACACGCCGCTCGGCCGGGCCTCGGAGTATGACGAGCAGGCGATCCGCGAACGCGCGGTGGCCATGGGCGTGCCCGTGGTCACGACGCTCGCGGGTGCGCAGGTCACGGTGGCCGGCCTCGAGGCCGTGCGCCGTGGACCGCTCGATGTGACGAGCTTGCAGGAAGCGTTGTAGCGACCGCGGCGAGTGCGCGGTGGCTGCCGCGCACTCGCGAAGGGAGTTCCCGTAGTGCTCAAGCCACGTGTGTTCGTGCGACTGGGCTGTGCGCTGGCGTTGCTGGCGGTCACGGCCTCGTGCGCGTACTACAACACGTTCTACCTGGCGCGGAAGTACTACCTCAAGGCCACCGATGGCCAGCCGTACGAGGTGGACCGCGAAGGCACGACGCAGCGTCAGAACTACTCCAAGTCCGGCGAGTACTCCAAGAAGGTGCTCGGCGTGTACCCGCGCTCCAAGTGGGTCGACGACGCGTACCTGCTGTGGGCGCGCACGTTCCTCGGCATCGACGATCCGTTGAAGGCCGTGGCCATGCTCGAGGAGTTCCAGGAGCGCTACCCCAAGAGCGAACTGCGCCCCGACGCCGAGTTCTTCCTGGGGCTCGCTTACCGCGCCGCGCGCAAGCACGAGCAGTCGCTGAACGCGTTCGACGAGTTCCTGGTGCAGGCGCCCAAGCACGAGTTGGCGCCCTATGCGTGGTACGAGCGTTCCAAGGCGCTCATGTCGCTGCGCCGCTTCGGCGAGGCAGCGGAGTCGGCCACCAAGGTGCTCGAGGGCTACAAGCGCAGCACGCTGCTCGATCGCGCGCTGCGCCAGCGCGCCGAGGCGCTGTACCAGAAGGGCGACTTCGTGGCCGCGCAGGCGGACTTCCACACCATGGGCAATCGCGCGCTCACCGATGACGACCGGCTGCGCTTCCTGCTGCGCGAGGTCGACTGTCTGGAGTCGGCGCGCAAGTACGACGAGGCGCGTGAACTGCTCCAGGACACGCGTTCGCACGTGCCCCCGCCGCCGCCGCTGCCCGAGGCGCCGCGTCTGGGTGCGGGCACCACGAACAATCCCGGTCTGCCGGCCTCGCAGCCGCCGCAGGGCTTCGTGCGCACGCCGGAGCAGGAGCGCTACGGCAAGCTCACGGTGCGCATGGGTGGCGTTGAACTGCTGGACGGCCACGTCGACAAGGCGGTCGAGTTCTACCGCTCGGTGATCGCCGACTACCCGCGATCACAGTTGGCGGCCGAAGCGCAGTACCGGATCGGCTATGCCTACGAGACGGGCGCCGACGACTTCGCGCGTGCGCGTGTGGAGTACGCCAAGGTGAAGGAGCAGGTGGGCACGTCGCAGTTCGCGCAGCAGTCCGACCAGCGGCTCGAGAACCTCGATCGCATCGAGCGGTTCCGCACCGCGGCGGGCGCGGACT
>JAIOPA010000247.1 GCA_021414165.1 Candidatus Eiseniibacteriota bacterium | reverse complement strand
TTGCGGTAGTTGCGGCCCGTGTAGAGCGCCACGAACGCCAGCGCGGTGGCGATGTACAACAGATCGCCCGCCACCAGCACCTCGAAGCCGTGCGGCCAGCGGCCGGTGGCATCGAGCCACAGCAGCAGCGCGTTCGCCAGCACCAGTGTGGGTAGCCCATAGAGCGCCAGCCGGAGCGGCACGGTGGTGCTGGTGAGGATGCCGGCGACCGCGAAGCGCATCATGCCGTAGGCATTGAAGTGACTCTGGCCACCCAGGCGCGGATTGCGGTCGTACTTGATACCGATGCGCCGGAACCCGTAGTGCGCGATCTCGGCACGGATGAACGGGAACGTCGACAGGCCCACGACCACGGCGTCGCGTACCTCGGCGGCGATGAGCCCGAACTCGGCCACGTCCACCAGGATGTCGCTGTCGGCAATGGACTTGTTCACGCGATAGAAGATCTTACGGGCCAGCGAGAGGTGCGGCGGCTCATGCCGGCGTTCGCGGATGCCGTACACCACGTCGTGCCCGGCCTCCCATTCGGCTAGGAAGCGCGCGAGCAGCGCCGGCGGGTCCTCGCCATCACCATCGATGAACACGATCGCGTCGCCCGAGGCCTGCTTCATGCCCGCGACCATGGACGCCTGATAACCGAAGTTGCGCGACAGTGCGAGCAACTGCACGCGCGGATCGCGCGCGCGCAGCGCCGCGACCTTGGCACGCGTGTCGTCGATGGATGCATTGTCGCTGTACAGGATCTCGAACGCATAGCGATCCGAGAGCGGCGCCAGCGCGGCCGCGAGCTGTTCGTGGAAGCGGTCGATCGTGGCGCTCTCGTTGAACACCGGCGTCACGATGGAGACGCGCTTCTGGGGGCTCGCGCTCATCCGTCCTTCCGCGACCAGTCGTACGGGATCGAGTTCACGTGCGGATCGAGCCGGTGGATCTCGGCCGGGTCGTGCGCGATCGTGGAGCAGTTGGCCACCACGGCTGCACCCGCGCCCATGCCCTTGAAGCCGTTCCAGACCCGCGCGGGCACGTGCACGAGCACGTGATTCTGCTCGCCCACGAAGATCTCCTGCACCTCGCCGCGCGTGGGCGAACCCTCGCGATCGTCGTACAGCACCATCTTGATCATGCCGTGCGGCACCGCGTAGTTGAGCGCCATGCGGTCATGGATGTGCCAGCCCTTCACCACGCCCGGGTACACGGTCGAGAAGTAGATCTCGCCGAAGCGCTCGAAGTGCGGGTCGGTCTCCTTGAGCATGTGCATGACGCTGCCGCGCTCATCGGCGATGCGGCGCAGCGGCTGCACGAGAACGCCGTCGATCACCGCGACTCCAGGAAGCGCTGGTACCAGTCCACGGTCTCGGTGAGCGCGTCGGCCAGCTTCCAGCTGGAGTTCCAGCCGAGCACGGTCCTGGCCCGCGTCGAGTCGAGGTACTGGTCCTTGATCTCGGCGACCGCCGTGTTGCGCACGTCGGGCGTGAGCGAGCTGCCCATGGCCTTCGTGACCGCAGCCACGATCTCGAGCACGGACAACGGCTTCTCGGCCGAGAAGTTGAACGCCTCGCCCTTCACCTCGGGCCGGTGCACCTGCTCGGCCAGCGCCTCGTAGGCCGCCACGACTTCCTTCACGTAGATGTAGTCGCGCGTCAGCTTGCCGTCGCTGCGGATGATCGGGCGCTCGCCCGCGCGCAGCCAGCGGATCGTGCCGGGCACGATGCGGTCCCAGTTGAGGTCGCCACCGCCATAGATGTTGCCGCAGCGCGCGATGGTCGCGTTCAAGCCATACGTGACGACATACGAACGCGTGATGAAGTCCGTGCAGAGCTTGGATACATCGTAGGGATACTTGGCGTCCAAGCGCGTGTCTTCCGTGTACGGCAACTGCACCGCGTCGCCGTAGGCCTTGTCGGACGAGGCGACCACGATGCGCTCGACCGGCTTGCCCAAGCGGCGGCAGGCCTCGAGCAGCGAGTACGTGCCACGCACGTTGGACTCGAACGTCTCGAACGGGTCGCGGTAGGCCGCGCCGACCTGCGTCTGCGCCGCCAGATGGAACACCGTGTCGCAGCTGTAGTGGTTGAGCGCACGCGTCACCGTGCCCAGGTCCTCGACCACGCCGTTCACCACGGTCACGCGGTTCACGTCGCCACTGCGGATGAGTTCGCTCTGCGGATCCCAGTCGCGCGCCAGTGCCACGACCTCGCAGCCCTTGGCGAGCAGGTCGCGCACGAGCCACGCGCCCACCAGGCCCGTGGCGCCCGTCACCAGGACACGGCGGCCCTTCCACTCGAACGCGCTCATCGCGGCCTCCGCCACGGCGCGTTGCCCGACTGCCACATGGCCGTGAGCGTGCGCACGTCGCGCAACGTGTCCATGCACTGCCAGAAGCCATCGTGCTTCCACACCATGAGCTGCCCCTCCTGGGCCAGCGGCTCCAGCACATCGCGCTCGAGCACGGTCTGGTCGTCGGCGATGCGCTCGATGACCGAGCGCTCGAACACCATGAAGCCGCCGTTGATCCAACCCTGCTTCAGCTGTGGCTTCTCATCGAAGCGCTCGACACGATCACCCACCACGTTCATCTCGCCGAAGCGCGCGGGCGGGTGCACCCCGGTCACGGTGGCGAGTCTGCCGTGCTTGCGGTGGAACTCGAGCAGGCCGCGCAGGTCGACATCGGAGACACCATCGCCATAGGTGAGCATGAACGGTTCATTGCGCAGATAGCGCGCGGCCCGGCGCACACGGCCGCCGGTCTGCGTCTCAGCGCCGGTCTCGGCCAGTTGGACCTTCCAGTCATGCGGCGGTTCGCCGTCGCGCGCCACGGTGCCGGCGCCGAAGTCGATCGCGAGATCGCCCCCGAGCGAGCGCCAGTCCATGAAGTGCCGCTTGATCATGTGCCCGAGGTAGCCGAGCGCGATCACGAAGTCGCGGTGGCCCTGCGAGGCATAGATCTCCATGATGTGCTGCAGGATCGGGCGGTCACCGATCTCGACCATGGGCTTGGGGCGGAGGGTGGTCTCCTCCGAGAGGCGGGTGCCGAGCCCGCCCGCCAGGATGACGGTCTGCATGGACCTCCAGTGGGC
>JAIOPA010000246.1 GCA_021414165.1 Candidatus Eiseniibacteriota bacterium | reverse complement strand
GGGCTCGTAGAACGCGTTGTGCAGCAGCTTCATGCCCGGCAGCCCGAAGTCCTCGCGCAGCTGGACCACCTTGGGCGTCACGTTGCCCAGGTCCTCGGCGATGAGCGGCAGCGGGCCCAATGCGGCGCGCACCGCGCCCAGCAACTCGCGCCCGGGCGTGGGCCGCCACTCGCCCACCTTGGCCGTGGGCGAATCACCGGGGATCTGATACGCGTGCACGAGCCCCACGAAGTGATCGATGCGCAGCGCATCGAAGCGCGTGAGCGCGGTACGCACGCGCGCGATCCACCACCGGAAGCGTTCGGCCCGGTGCGCGTTCCACGCATAGTGCGGATGCCCCCAGAGCTGGCCCTCGGACGAGAACATGTCGGGGGGCACACCGGTCACCACGCGCGGACGGCCGCCGCGGCCCAACCGGAACAACTCCGGACGATCCTGCACGTCGGCGGAATCCTGCGTGGCGAAGATGGGCAGGTCGCCCACCAGATGCACGCCGCGGCCATGCGCATACGCACGCAACCGCGCCCACTGGGTGGCGAAGACGAACTGCACGAACGCATGGTAGCCGGGCGAGCGGCCATCGCGGGACGCCGCGAATCGCGTCCAGCCGGGCAGCCACATGGCGGCGCTGCGCACGAACGTGCGATACGCGCTCGAACCTGCGCCGCGCTTGGTCTGGAAGCGAGCGAACGCCTCGGCCAGGCGCTCGGCCCGGAACGCACGCGACTCCGGGTAACGCGCCAGACCGCGCGCCCAGGCGGCGGGTGCGGCGAGCCGGGTTCGTGGCAGCAGGCCGTCGTCCGCGAGCCACTCGAGGCTCACGAACAGCGGCTCGCCCGCGAAGCTGCTGGTCGCCGAGTACGGGCTCTCGCCCCCACCCACCGGGCCGATCGGCAGCATCTGCCAGAGCGACAACCCAGCCGCGGCACACCAGTCGATGAAGCGCTCGGCCTCGGGGCCAAGACTGCCCACGCCGTGCGGACCGGGCAGCGCCGAAAGGTGCAGCAGCACGCCGGCGCGGCGGCGCGCGAACAACGCGGGTCCGGCGCTCATCGTGCCCGCTCCCGCACCCAGACGCGGCCCGAGATGCCCGCGATCGCCACATCGGGGAACGCATCGGCCAGCCCGTCGGGGGCTTCGCCGAACACGGGTCTCCAACCGCCGCCCAGGTCGAGCGGCAGCGGCACGCGCTGCGGGCGCTCGTGCATGCTGAACACCGCGAGCAGTTCCTCGCGCGCGCCCCGGCGCACGAACGCCCACACCTCGCGCGCATCGTCGGTGAGCACGGTGCGGAACTCACCGGTGCGCAGCGCCTCGTGTGCGCGGCGCAATGCGATCGCGCGCTGGAACCACGCCAGTAGCTCTTCGTCGATATGGTTCTCGTGCGGCGCGTCGTACGGCTCGTGATCGGGCCACAGCATGGGCTTGCGGTTGTCGGGATCGCCCGCGCCCCACATGCCCACCTCGGTGCCGTACCAAAGCATGGGGGCGCCCACGTAGGTCATCTGGATCAGTGCCGCGAGCCGCAGCCGCCGGTAGTGCTCGGGCCGCGGCCGCGAGGCATCGTACGACGGCACGTCCTGCGTGCGGTTCTTCTGGTTGTACGTGCGATCGGGATTCGCGGCCATGCTCACGGCGCGGTCGGTGTCGTGGCTGTCGAGCAGGTTCTGCATGACGTAGGTGGCCTCGCTCGGATGCCGGCGGCGCACCACCGCCAATCGCCGATCGAGCTCACTCGCACGGATCCGCTGCGCGCGATCGAACACCCACGCCACCACGGGCGCGGCGAACTCGTAGTTCATGACCGCATCGAACGTGTCGCCCTGCAACCACGGCATGGCCGGCTTCCAGATCTCGCCCGTGATGTAGGCGTCGGGATTGATCGACTTCACGAACGCGCGCCATTCACGCCAGAACGCGATCGGGACCTCGTTCGGCACATCGAGCCGCCAGCCATCGATGCCATCGGACGGATCACCATCGCCATCGGGATCGAGCCAGCGCCGGGTGACCGCGAACAGATGCTCGCGCAACGATGCGCTCGCGATGCCGTGCGCCTCGTCCTTCTGGAACTGCGGCAACGAGCCATGCTCGGCCCAGCCCTGGTACGCGAATGGCGACCACGACTTGATCTCGAACCAATCGGCATACGGGCTCGACTCGCCGCGCTCACGCACATCGCGGAACGCCGGGTGCCGGGTGCCCACATGATTGAACACACCATCGAGCACCACGCGGAAGCCTGCGCGCTTCAGCTCGCGCAGCACACTCAGGAACTCGCGGTCATTGGCATCGAACGTCCAGGTGGAAGGGTCGAGCAGGTCCTCGCGCGCCTCGGTCTCGCCATACGGCGCGCCCACGCCATAGCGCTCATCGATGTGCAGGTAGTTCGTGGCGTTGTACTTGTGTGCGCTCTCGGCCTGGAACACCGGGATCAGGTAGAGCGCGTTCACGCCCAGCGCCTGCAGGTACGGGATCGCCTCAGCGAGTCCGCGCAGGTCGCCACCACATTGCCGGTCCCAGACCTGGTTGCGGTAGAAGGCCCGGTCGTCCATGGACTCCCACTCGCTGCGCGCCGACCACTGCCGTCGCCACGGCGTGAGCCGCTCGCGCGCGGGGGCCTGCGCGCTGCGCCGGAAGCGGTCCACCATGACCTGGTACCAGACCGCGTGCTTCGCCCACTCGGGCGTGGTGAAGCCCGGCACCTCGCCGGGGTCCAGCCGATCGGCCGTGGCGGTGGGCAGCGGAAGGCGCGCCGCAGGCTGCTGCGGCGCGCCCTCTGCGTGTCCGGGCATGCGGTCGGGAGGCGTCAGAACTCGGGTCCGATCGAGAAGTGCCAGCGCGGCCGCTTGGTGTCGCGGCCATCACCCGCCCACGCCACATCGAGCTTCATGGGCAGCCCCAGCATCCAGGTGCGGATGCCCGTGCCGAAGCCGAAGTACGGATCGCGCAGATGCCGGCCCGCCTCCTCGATGCGCCAGAAGCGCGGCTTGGTGTCGCCACTCCACACGGTGCCGATGTCCGCGAAGATCGCACCGCGCATGCGGAAGTTGCCGATCGGCAGCGGACCCACGATGCCCAGGTTCTCGATGAACGGGAACCGCAGCTCGACATTGGCGAGCATGACGTTCGTGCCCACGAGGTCGAAGTCCGGGTAGCCGCGCAGTGTCGAGAAGCCACCCACGCGGAACGACTGCGGATCACGGCCATTGCTCGTGCCCGCGAGCAGGCGCGTCGCGAACGTGTAGCCGTGCGACAGATCGACGTAGCTGCGACGGTCGAGCGAGATCGTGTGGTACGCGAGGCTCTTGGGGAAGATCGCGAACGCCGGGCTGTACGTGAGGTTCCAGCGCCGGCCATTCACCGGCCCGAACTCGCCGAACAGCGAGTTGTCGGCGACCAGCGACAGCGACGGCGAGGTGACCGAGCGGTACTCGCGGTTCGTGCGCGTGAAGCGGCCATCTGGCTCCTCGCGATAGAACTGCTCGTCCACGAACATCTGCGTGCCCTGCAGTTCCACGCGCCGGAACCGGCTGAACGGGTAGCTCACGCCCGCGAGCGCGCCGAAGGAGCGCTCCGAGAACAGCTTGGCACCGTTCAACTGCTCGCCGAGCGTGGTGACGCGCGACTGGTAGTAGTTCTTGAAGTGGAACCCGCCCACGGTCCAGTCCAGCCGGTGCGGCAGCACGCTGTACATGGCCAGCAGGTTCAGGTCCTGGATCGAGTTCGAGAACACGTCACCCGCCAGGTACAGGCTGTGATCGCCCAGGAAGTCACTGAACACCGCCTGCGTGGAGCCCGCGAAGCCGTAGCTGCTCGCGGCCAACGCACCGACCTGCACCGCCTCGGGCGCCAGTCTCCAGCGATAGCGCTGCGGCTTCTGGCCGAGCACGCTGTCGGCAAGCGCGAACGGCCCGCCGCGCTCGAGCAAGGGCGTGAGTACCGGGCGCTTCTTCTTGGTGGTATCCGCCTCGGCCAGATCGGGCAGCGGCATCGGGTAGCCGCCGAAGGAGTTCAACACGCCGTTCCCGCTGAACGGCATGGTCTCCTCAGAAGCGCCCCGCCCGTTCCGGAAGCCGCCCTGTCCACGTGCCCCCATCGACTGCGTCGTATCCGGCGTGCTCGTGCTGTCGGGCCAGCTCCCCAGGAGCGCGCCTCGCCCGCGCGGGGCGTGCGGGCGGTCTGGCAGCGGATCCCGGGTGATGAGCGCAGAGGCCACGGCATCGGGCACGTTCTTCTTGAGCCGCGCCAGCACCGCCGGCGACGACAGCGGCTCCTGCACGGCGAAGATGTCGTAACCACCCCGGTCGAACGCCGCGAACACCAGGCGGTCGTTGACGCGCGACCACGACAGCGACATGACGCCACCGGTCAGGTCGGTGAGCTGCGTGATCGTGCTGTCGGCCAGATCGAACAGGGCCAGGTTCGGGGCGCCGCTCCGGTCGGTGATGAACGCCAGATGGCGGCCGTCGGGCGACCACGCCGGGGCGTGATCCTCGCCCGAGGTGTCGAGCATGAAGTAGATGAGGTTGGTCTCGAGCTCCATGCGGTAGAGGCCGTACCGGCCGAAACCATCGGGATGCTTGGTCGTGTGCAGCACCACGGGCGCCAAGCGGTCCGAGGCGAATGCGAGCCACCGGCCGTCGGGCGACCACGACGGCTCCTTCTCGTCCCAGGCGTCGTCGGTGAGCCGCTTCACCTCGTGCGTGCCCGTATCGACCAGGTACAGATCGGAACGGCCGTTCGCGAGCCCCGAGACGACGATGGAGTCCGAGACCGGCGACCACGCCGGGAACGACAGTTCGCCGGCCGGGATGTCGAACTTGTCGAGCAACTTGCCGTCCTGGGCACTCACCACGTACAGCTGGTCGCGGCCATTGCTGCCGGCGATGAGCGCCAGCCGCGAGCCATCGGGCGACCACGTGATCGAGGTCCGCAGCAGCGGGATCGCCTCGAACTGCGGGCTGCGCTCGGCGCGCACCAACCGCTGCAGCACCTTGCCGTCGTACGCCGACATCACGTAGACGTCGTTGTACTGGCGGCGATCGCTGAAGTAGGCGATGCGGTCGCCCTGCGGCGAGACCGACGGCCAGAAGTTGAGCACGCTCTCATCGCGCCGGTGGTCGGTGAGCTGGCGCGCGAACTTATCCGGGTGATCCAGCTCCGCCACGGTCGGCCAGTACTTGCGGCGCAGGTTCTCGCGCCACAACTCGTCGAAGCGCTGCGGCGTCATGCCGTACGTGCGCTGGAACGCCCGGTCGAAGTTGTGCATCTGCCGCATCCGGCGCAGCACCTCGCGGAAGCGCTCCTCACCATACTGCAGGATCAGGTACTCGATCGCGCTCTGGCCCATCTTGTACACGAGGTAGCCACCCGCCCACTCGAGCGGCGGCAGGTAGCCGGTGATCGTGCCGTCGCGCACGTACATCTCGGCGTTGGGCTCCATGCCGAGCGACAGGTACTCGGCCATGCCCTCGGCGAACCAGAGCGGCACGTTGAACAGCCCCTGCCCCGAGAGCAGTGACACATTGGGCGAGTTGTAGAAGATGTCGAACTGGAACGCGTGCACCAGCTCGTGCACGAGCACATGCCGGAAGTCCTCGTACGAACCCGAGAACGGCACCACGACGCGGTCGCGCAGCGCTTCGGTGAAGCCACCCGTGGACCCGTCGATGAGATCGCTGGTGATGTTCGTCTGCGCGAACTCATGATGCGACGCGTACAGGATGATCGGGATGCGCTTCGACAACTCGCGGCCGGTGCGCTGGCTGAACACCGCCTGCGCCTTCTCGGCCAGATCGAGCGTGCGCATGGCCAGACTGTCGGCCCCCGAGTCGAAATAGACCTCGAAGTGGTCGGAGCGGATGGAATGCCAGTCGTGGCCGCGGTACTGCACCTTGTTCTGGCCGAAGTACTGCGCCTCGGCCACACCCGCCCACACGCATCCAGCCAGCACGAGCCCCGTCGCGACGAGGCTCCTCCAGCGCTGAGTCATCCTACAGGTCCTTTCTTCCCGGGTCGGCCGCGCCAGGTTGCGGCCCCATTACTTTACACCGGTCCCGCCGTTCGCGTTCCCTTGCCCCACGGGCGCGCCGCTCAGTACTCCCAGCGCGCCTTGAGGTTCACGTTGTAGTCGGTATTGGTCTGCGCCGCGCTCGTCGGCAGCCCCCGCCGGCGCGAGAAGCCACTGGTCAGGAAGATGAACCGAATCACGCGGTACTCGGCCTCGACGTTCTGGTCGAACAGGTCGGTGGGGTCCAGCCGCCCGGTGTTGACCGGGCGCTCGTTGCCGGGCAGGCGTTGCCGGTATCGGAACGCCAGATTGTCGGTCACCTGCGAGCCCACGCCCACCACGATGCCACCCTCGCCCGAGAACAGGCCGCCGCGATCGCGGCGGACCTCCCACTCGCTGATCCGGCCGGCGAAGAACGCCGACAGGTTCTCGGAGAGCTGGGCATTCAGCTGCCGGGTCACATAGTTGTCGAGCGGGCTCTGCACCGAGACCGTACCGCGCTCATCGGTGACCGAGCCCACCGTGAGTGCCGCGAGGATGGTGCGCTGGTCGGAGTTCGCCGAACTGGTGAGTGCGATGACCGGCTTACTGGAGCGTCCGGTGAGCTGGGCAGTGATCGTCTCGAGCGGCGCGCCCGGCGCGGACGGGATGCGAGTCTCGGCGGCGATGTCGAGCAGCGGGTCGACGCCCTGTTGGTTGTCGAACGTGAGGTCGGCGTTCAAGACGCGGAAGCGGTTCGACAGGAACCAGTACTGACCGCGCAGCGCATGCATCTCGCCATAGATGAGCAACGAGTCCGGCGTCTGCTGCAGGTCGAGGTCGGCGTCGAACTCCATGTCTGCATCGGCCGTACGCCAGCGCAGGTTGTTCTTGGCCTCGGCGTGGATGCGATAGGTCCAATAGAGCGGCTGTGTGGTCGCGGCGCGCTTCTGCACCTCGGACTGGTTCGCGAAGTCGAACTCGATCACGCCCTTCTTGAGCCGCGCGTTGCCCACCACCTGCGGCAACCGCTCGCCCGCCACGCGCGGGCCATCGCTCACCACGAAGTCGCCATCGAACAGCACGGCGTAGAGGCCCTCCTCGG
>JAIOPA010000181.1 GCA_021414165.1 Candidatus Eiseniibacteriota bacterium | reverse complement strand
CCATCCCACGTGTCGGCATTGGCGTCCGAGGGCGTGAGCGCGCCGCGGGTCTGGCTCGTGTAGAGCCCGCGCACCAGACGGCCACGCAGGTCGTACACATTCGCGGTCAGGTTGAACGTACGCACCTGATTCACGCGGTCGGTCGGGTCGAGTTTCTTGTCGAGGTCGACCGAGAAGCGCACGCGTTCACCCCGTTCGGGTGAGAACGCCGGGCGGTCCACCTCGACGCGATCCACGGCGAAACGCAGTGCGACCACCGGTGGGCGATAGCGGAACGTGATGCGCGTGGTCGGGTCCACGTGCCAGTCCGCCACGCCCTCGGGGCCGCCGCGGCCCAGGCCGGTGTCGTCATTGCGATCGAGATCGATCACCGCGTAGTTGTCCAGGAACACCAGATCGCCGGCGTTGTCGGTGTGCCCGCGCAGATTATCGGGTGCGGAATCCGGGCCTCCCGTGCCATCGCCGCCCGCCGTCACGGCCGCCACGAACTTGAGCTTGGCACCCGGCGGGAACAGCCGGAACGTGTCCTGCACGCCCGCGACGGTCATGAACGTGTCGCGCGTGCCCACGCCGACCGGGCCCAGGAACAACGTGCGCCACGGGATGCGCACCTCCATCGAGCGGTCGGTGTTGCCCTGCAGGAACGTCGCCGAGGCGTTGAACGTGGAGCCCACACGCTGGTCGTCGACCTGGTTACCGGCCTGCTGGAGGATCAAGCGCGGTGACGTGTTGCCGTCCCAGGTGGCCGCGAACAGGTCGGGCGAGAAGCCCGCGCCCTGGCCTGCGCCAGTCGTGTCGAAGTCGAAGTTGCGGCGCCACGAGTTGAGCGCCGTCATCGACGTGAGTCCGCGCCCCGGCACGCTGTCGAACAACAGGATCAGGTTGTTGTCCCAGATCCGTCCTTCGCCGGCGATGTAGAGGTACTGCGCGTCCCACGAGATGCGCACGTTGGAGATGTCGTTGTTCACACCCCAACGCGAATCGTCCGAGGCTTCTTCGGGCGCGTTCGCGGCGGAGTTGAAGCCGAACATCGTCTCATCCGGCGTGAAGTCATTCGTGAAGCCGTCGATGCGGAAGCGCGACGACAGGTCGCGTGCGGTGGTCGCGTGGGCCGACGAGGTGAGCGTCAGCAGCAGCGCGAGCAGGATCGGGAGGGGTCGCGAGCGCAAGAGGGCCAACCGGGGTTCGGGTCGGGGACGCGTGGGCCGGGAATCCAGAGGCGGGCATACTGGAGTCGCGTTCGCAGGCGGGTCAAGCCATCGTTAGCCGGGTACCGATAAATTGCGGCGCAGCAGGGCCACTTATCGGCAAGCCCGCGATTCTGGCAAGCCCGAACAGGTTTTGCGGCATGCAACCAGAGGATGAGGTTTGAAAGTTTCGTGCAGTAACCGTTGCCGTGAGACTTCACACTCTTCTAGAATCCTAGGGCTCGGCAACCCTTGCCATTGAGCCGTCCGCCTTCCACATCGCGCGTCCATCCGGGCCCTTGGCCGCGCAGCTGCCGACCCCTTGCCAGGCCCAGGAGAGACCGCACCCATGAGAAGGTTCCTTGCCTTCCTCCTCGTGATGTCCGTCGCCGTGGCCGTGCCGGCTTTCGCCGCCGTCCCGCAGACGATCGTCATCGATGGCGTGAATGACTTCCTGCCCGCGAACCTGTTGAGCGACGACCTCAACGACACGCAATCGTTCTGCGGCGCTGGCATCTTCCCGATGGACATCGGCCGCGTGTACGTGACGAACGACGCCAACTTCCTGTACGTCGGTATCGAGTTCAGCAAGACCTGCTTCTGCGACATGAACATGGGCGTCGCGCTCGATATCGGCACCGCAGCCGGTGGCACCACGGATCCGTTCGGCCGCAAGATCGGTTTCACGAACCTGCCGTTCAAGCCGGACTGGGTCGTGTACGACGTCACGCCGACGAACTGCAACACGTTCAACTTCGAGCAGATCTACGAGAACGTGGCGGGTACGTGGCAGGGCCGTGGCACCGTGTTCAACCCGTCCTACGGCTCGGGTTCGAACGGCCTCGGCATCTTCGACAGCGACACGTTCAAGGAGTTCAAGCTCCCGCTCTCCACGCTCGGCGCTGCCGTCGGCACCACGATGCACCTCGAGGCGTGGATCACGCAGGAAGGCGCCACGAAGGGCCCGCTCGATGCACTCTCGAGCGACGGCGTGCAGCTCTCGACGGTGTCGGCCACCACGTTCGATACGCCGACGGTCATCGAGCTGGCCTCGATGCTGCCGTACACGGTGCTCAACGCGGTCGACAACGCCCCGCCGACGGTCACCTCGGTGAACGCGGTCGACTTCGCGCTCCAGGGCAACAAGCAGTTCGCGCTGCTCACCACGAAGGTCGACATCAAGTTCAGCGAGCCGGTCGACCTGACCACGGCGCAGACCACTGCGAACTACGTCTATGGCGGTCCGGCGCCGGCCCGCACGGTCACCAGCGCGGTGCGTGATGCACTCGCCCCGGATGTCGTGCACCTCACGCTCGGCACCCCGATCGCGGCCAACGCCACGGCGTACTCGATCACCGCGAATGGCGTGAAGGACCTGGCCAACAACACGATCGTGTCGAACGGCACCACGAACAAGGGTTCGTTCTTCCTGCAGCGCCTCGACTTCAACGGCCGTTTCGCGCTTGGCCTGTGCAGTGGCACGTTCGCGCCGACCGATACGTTCGCGGTCGAGGGCAACCTGGCGCCGCTGTCGTTCGGCCTGTGTGACAACGGCCTCATGTACGACGCGAATGCCGACTCGGTCTACACGCTGTCGGTGCCGTTCTCGCTGGCGGTGAACCCGCTCACGGGTAAGGGCGAGGCCGACCTCGAGTGGAAGTTCAGCAACAAGTGCAACACCTACGAGCCGCTCGGCAGCAACCGTGCGTACCACCTCACGTCGGATTCGGGCGCGGTGGCGCGTCTCACGGAGGCCTGGAACAACGACGACCCGTCCAACTACACGAACCGGGCCGTCGATGTGATCTTCAAGGTCAACGCTGCGGCCAAGAACCCGATCCCTGCCGACGTCGTCACGCTGCTCGGCGATCGTGGCCCGCTCAGCTTCACCCAGCCGGGTGTGCCGATGCTCGACAACGGCGTCGCCCCCGACGAGGTGGCGGGCGACAAGATCTACACGGCCCGCGTCACGTTCCCCAAGTGCAGCTTCCGCACGGTGGGCTGGAAGGTCGACTTCAACGGTACGTTCGAGTGCGCGGGGCAGGGGAACCGCTCGGTGTTCCTGAACGACGCCCTGTTCAGCTCGGCCACGCCGATCGTGCTGCCCGCTCGCGGCATCAATCGCTGCGAGGTCTCCGACAAGCCGCTCACGGTGGTGTTCTCGGTGCGCGCCGACCAGTTCTACCCGCCGTCGAGCCCGGCCGACACCGTCGCGATCCGTGGCGACGCGCTGCCGTTCGACTTCGGTGTGAACGCGGTCGTCCTGCGCGACGATGGCGTGTCGCCGGATTCGCGTGCGAACGACGGTGTGTTCACGCGCTCGGTGACGTTCCCCGATTCGACGAAGCTCCGCAGCGAGTTCAAGTACTGGACCGCCGGCGACTTCGAGTGCGCGGGCTTCGGTAACCGCGTCCTCGTGCTGGATGACGTGGCGAACACGGGCCTCGTGCCGATCGTGCGTCTGCAGGACGTCTACGACTTCTGCACCGAGCTCGCGGGCGTCGGCCCGGGCGGCAACAACCCCGGTGGCGATGCGACGTTCGCGGCACTGCGTCCGGTCGTGCCGAACCCGGTTTCGCGCTCGGCTCGCTTCGCGTTCGACCTGCACCGCGCCGGCCGCGTGGCGTTGGACGTGTTCGACATCACGGGCCGCCGCGTGTCGCGCGTCATCGACAGCACGCTCGAGCCCGGCACGCATTCGTTCGCGTGGGACGGCCGTGATGCCCGCGGCGTCCGTCTGGGACCTGGCCTCTACATCTATCAGTTGTCCATGGCCGGCGAGCGCGTGTCGCGCCGCCTGATCATGACCCACTGATGCCGTTGTGACCGGTCCCGCCTCGCAAGGGGCGGGACCGGATCCGTTGCTCCACCGCAGTACGTTGTGCTCGTCGGACACGGTGTCCTGCCGTGCCGGCCGCCCGATGCAGTCCCCCTCCGAGGAAAGGAAATACATCCATGCGCAAGGTGACCACGCTCCTCGCGTCCGGCCTGATGATGGCCTTCGCGGGCGCCGCTCTCGCCGTCACGATCGACGGCAGCCTCGACTTCACGTACGGCCCGGCCGTCCACGTCCAGACCACGCAGACCCAGTTCGGCGATGCGAACATCAATCTTCAGGACTACGCCAATGGCTCCGAGCTCGACGGCTTGCACGCGCGTGTCGAGAGCGGCGTCCTGTACCTGCTCATCACGGGCAACCTCGAGTCGAACTTCAACAAGCTCGAGCTGTTCTTCGACACCCAGGCGGGTGGCCAGAACGTGCTGCGCAGTGACAACCCGGATGTCGACTTCAACGGCCTCAATCGCCTCGCGGGTCTCAAGTTCGACACCGCGTTCTCGCCGGACTACTACATCACGTTCGGTGGCGGCTATGACGGCTCTGGCTACCGCCTGTTCGCGAACTACGCCGAGCTGCTCACGGGCGGCGCGGGTGCGGGCTACTTCCTGGGCAGCAACACGGCGGTCACGCCGGGTCCTCTGAATGGCGGCGCGAACCCGAACCTCATCCAGATCACGATCAACAACTCCAACAGCCTCGGCGTCTCGCCGGGCTGCGATGCCTCGTCGGGTGACGGCGTGCAGACCGGTATGGAGTTGGCGATCCCGCTCACGGCGCTCGGTAGCCCGTCCGGCGGCTGCATCAAGATCTTCGCCGGTGTGAACGGTGGCGGTCACGACTTCTTCTCGAACCAGATCATCGGCTCGCTGCCGCCCGGCACGTGCAACCTGGGCAACCCGACGTTCGTCGACTTCTCGGCGATCTCGGGCGACCAGTATGTGACGGTCTGCAACGGCGCGACGCCCGCGAAGAAGTCCTCGTGGGGCGCGGTGAAGTCGCTGTACCGGTAGTCGACTCGCTTCAAACGATCGAGCCCCGGCAGGCACCGCCTGCCGGGGCTCTTCGTTGCCGGGGGGAGGCTACCGAGAGGGCGCTTACTTCACGCCGCCGATGGACAGCCCACCGACCAGTGCCCGGTTGAGCGCCACGAACAGCACCATGACCGGCACGCACACGATGAGGCTGCCCGCGGCGTAGTTCGCCCACTCGGTCTGGAACTGCCCGGCCAGGCTCTCGAGCCCGAGCGGCAGCGTGTACATGGCCTGCCGCGAGATCACGATGCGGGCCACCATGAACTCGCTCCACGCGGCCATGAACGAGAACAGCGCCGTGATCGCCAGCGCCGGAGCGGCCAGCGGCAGCGTGACGCGCGTGAACGCCTGCCAGTGCGAGCAGCCATCGAGCAGGGCGGCCTGCTCCAGTTCGACGGGGATCGTCTGGTAGTAGCCGCGCATGGTCCACACGCAGAACGGCAGTGCCGTGGCGGTGTAGGCGAGCGCCAGCCCGGCGAACTGGTCGAGCAGGTGCAGGTAGTTGAGCAGCACGTAGAGCGGCAGCATGGTCATGGTGGCCGGGAACATCTGCGTGAGCAGGAACACGCTCATGACCGCGCGCCGGCCGGCGAACTGGAAGCGCGACAGCGCGTAGGCCGCCGTGGACGCCAGCGTGACACCGAACAAGGTGACCGCGGCCGAGACCAGGAACGAGTTGAGCAGCCACTTCAGGAACGGCTTCTCGAACAGCATGACCTGGTAGGCGTGGAGCGACGCGCCCTTGGGGATGATCGCCAGCGACGTGGAGTAGAGCTGGTCGGTGGGCCGCAGCGACACGGTGACGATCTGCAGGATCGGGAAGATGGTCGCGAACGTGAACAGGACCAGGAACACATGCACGAGCACGCGGCCCGGCGTCCAGCGGAAACGGTCTTCTTGGCTCAC
The DNA here is from genome assembly GCA_021414165.1 of Candidatus Eiseniibacteriota bacterium. Taxonomy (GTDB): domain Bacteria; phylum Eisenbacteria; class RBG-16-71-46; order RBG-16-71-46; family RBG-16-71-46; genus JAIOPA01. The sequence continues at coordinate 782 of JAIOPA010000181.1, read as the reverse complement.
GCGGAGGCCTCCTCGCCGTTGCCGGTCTTGCGCAGCACGTAGAGCACGAACCCGAGCAGCAGCAGGAACACGACCACCGAGAGCGCGGCCGCGTACGAGTAGCGCGAGTAGGTGAACGCCATCTTATAGATGTAGGTGACCAGGATGTGCGTGCGGTCGGCCGGCTGGCCGCCGTTCGAGACCAGCCACACGACGAGCATGGTATTGAACGTCCACACGGTGCCCAGCAGGATCGCCGGCGTGAGCGTGGGCGCGAGGCCCGGCAGCGTGATGCGCGTGAGCTTGGCCCAGTGGCCCGCACCGTCCAGGTCGGCCGCCTCGTACTGCTCGCGCGGCACGGCCGTGAGCCCGCCCAGCGCCACGACCATCATGAACGGGAAGCCCAGCCACACATTGGTGAGGATGGGCGCCACGAAGGCCCAGAACGGGTCCGACAGCCACGGCACGGCCGGCAGGTGGAACCACTGCTGCAGGATCAGGTTCACCGCGCCGTACTCGTAGTTGAACATGCCGCGCCACGTGAGCGCCGAGATGTACTGCGGCATGGCCCACGGCAGGATGAGCAGCGTGCGGAAGATGGCGCGCCCGCGCACCGGGCCATTGAGCAGCAGGGCCAGGAACACGCCGATCACCACGTGACCGATCACGTTCACGATCGTCCAGATGAGCGACTTGCCGAGGAGCTGGTAGAACACCGGCTCCTTCAAGATGAGCACGAACTGCTCGAGCCCCACGAACGAATGGTCGCGGAACCGGTACAGGCTCATGTTCCGGAACGCGAG
>JAIOPA010000076.1 GCA_021414165.1 Candidatus Eiseniibacteriota bacterium | reverse complement strand
CGGCTGCTCGGGGCGCGGGCCCACCAGGCTCATGTCACCGATGAACACGTTCCAGAGCTGCGGTAACTCGTCGAGCGACAGTTTGCGCAGCGTGCTGCCGAGCCGCGTGCGGCGCGGGTCGTTCTCGACCGTCCAGCCCGGTCCCGAGGCCTCGGCATCGATGCGCATGCTGCGGAACTTGTACATACGGAAGCGGCGGCCGTTCATGCCGACGCGCTCCTGCGCGTAGAAGATCGGCCCCGGCGAATCCAGTCGAACGAGCAGCGCGAGCAGCGCCAAGAGCGGCGAGATCACGATGAGCCCGAGGCCCGAGGCCAGCAGATCGAACGCGCGCTTCACCACGGCGTTCCAGCCCTGCTCGGGGCTCTCGGTCACCAACACGACCGGCATGCCGTCGAAGTCCTCGACGCTCGGGTTCAAGCGGAACGCCTGCGTGAGATCGGGCACCAGGCGCACGGCTGCGGTGGAGTCGGCGAGCAGCGTGAGTGCCTCGGCCTCGGCTTCCCACTCGCGGCGCTCGAGTGCGATGTAGATGACCTCGGCGCCATGCTCCTCGGCGAGCCGAGGCAGGTCGGCGACCACGCCCAGCACCGGCACGCCGGCATGTCGCGTGCCCACATCTTCTGCGCGCGCCGCGATGAGCCCATGCACCTGAAGGCCGAAGTCATCGTGGCGGCGGATCTTGTGCAGCAGCACGCGCGCGGGTTCTCCCGTGCCCACCACCAACACGTGCCGCAGGTTGTGCCCGCCACGGCGAAGCGCGCGCAGCACGATGCGCGCGAGCACGCGCACGCTGGCCAACGAGAACGTGGCGAGCGCCAGGAAGATCACGATCACGGTGCGCGACAGTTCGCCGCGCGCATAGAACGAGCCCACGCCCGCTAGACCCGCCACCACGACCATGGCCTGCACGACGCTCAGGAGTTCGGCGCCCAGCCGCCCGGTGCGCGCCGAGCGGTAGAGCCGGAACGTGCGCAGCACGAGCAGCGCGCTGGGCGTGAGCACCGCACCGCTCCACAGGTACGCGGTGAGCGGCGGCACCCCGAGTGGTGCATCGATGCCGAGCCCATGGAAGCGCAGCCAGTACGCCAGCAGCCACGAGCCCCCGATGATCAGGGCATCGATGGCGAACATGCCGGTGGCGAACAACTGACGGCTGCGAGCGAACATGGCGCGAGGGTAGTGGATGCCGCGCACGGGCGGTAGGGCGCGCCGAGCGCTCGCCAGAGCGCGCTGGCAAAGGCGCGATTGGACCGGCACACACCGGCCAAGTTTAAGATGGCGGGGAACTCACCCGGAGGAGACATGGCGATCGTGGACACGGAACGCTTCGGCCTGCGCGAACTCGTGCATGCCGACGACGCGTTCATCATGGAGTTGGTGAACGACCCGGACTGGTTGCGCTACATCGGCGACCGCAACGTGCGGTCGTTGGAGGACGCGCGCGGCTACATCGATCGCGTGCGCACGGGCTACGAGAAGCACGGCTTCGGCCTCTGGACGATCGAGCGCCGCACGGACCGCGAGGCGCTGGGCCTGTGCGGGTTGCTCAAGCGCGACCATCTGGAGCATCCCGACGTGGGCTTTGCGCTGCTCGCGAGCGCGCGCGGCCAGGGTGTGGCGCGCGAGGCGTTGCAGGCGACACTCCGGGTGGCGCATGAGCGCTTCGGGCTCACCCGCGTGCTGGCGATCACCGACCTCGACAACACGGCCTCGCGTGGGCTGCTCGAGGCGGTCGGGTTCGTGCTCCAGGGTACGGCCCCGGAGCCCGAGACCGGGGTCGAGCTGACCCGCTATGGCCGGGATCTGCCCTAGAAGGGGTTGCCGGAAGGCCTCGGGCCGGTGCCACCGGGGCTGATTCCCGGGGGGCCGCCGCGGTGCGGGCCGGCAGAACCCGCCGAATTCCGCCAAAACCGGCCAAACCGAGGCCCAATAATATCTTGTGGCCCTGCCCGGGGCTCCCGTATACTGCGCCGCTGCCTCTGTATGCCCGCCCCGCGGGCCATTCCATGTTGAAAGGAGCCCGCAATGGGCCTGCTTGAGAAGATCGAGAACACCCAGATCAAGACGGAGCGCCCGGATCTCCGACCCGGCTACACGGTCGAGGTCATGGTGCGCGTGATCGAGGGTGACAAGGAGCGCCAGCAGAAGTTCCGCGGCCTCGTCACCAACGTCCGTGGTGGCGGTATGCGCAAGACGTTCACGGTGCGCAAGATCTCGGAGGGTGTTGGTGTCGAGCGTACGTTCCCGCTCCACTCGCCGACGCTCGCCAGCATCACGGTCATCCCGTCGGAGCAGAAGGTCGTCCGTCGCGCCAAGCTGTTCTATCTGCGCAAGCGTCGTGGCAAGGCCGCGCGTCTCAAGGACCGCGTCGGAGCGACGACCGCCGAGTGACGACCGCCCGCTGGCGCCGGTTGGCGAGCGAAGAAGCCCGCATCGCGGGTTCGCACGTCACGGTGGCCGGGGTGGACGAAGCTGGCCGGGGCCCGCTCGCCGGGCCGGTGGTTGCTGCAGCGGTCGTACTGGATCCGTCGCTCGAATGGGACGGGCTCAACGACAGCAAGCAGCTCACCGCAGAGAAGCGTGATGCACAGTTCGCCCGGGTCCTGAAAGGGGCCCGGGCGTTTGCATGGTCCTGCGTGGGTCCGCGCACGATCGACCGCGTCAATATCCGCGTGGCGACGCATCTCGCCATGCAGCGGGCGGTCGCGCGGCTGTCGTTGTCGCCGTCGCTCGTGCTGGTCGATGGCCACGAGACCGTGAGCGCCATGCCGCACCTGCAGCAGGCGGTCATCGGTGGCGACGGCAAGTGCCTGTCGATCGCGGCCGCGAGCATCCTCGCCAAGGTGGTGCGCGACCGCATCATGGAGCGGCTCGACACGGTGTGGCCGCTGTACGGCTTCGCCAAGCACAAGGGCTACGGCACGGCCGATCACATGGCCGCGATCCGCATGCACGGACCGTGTCCGGCGCATCGCTGGAGCTTCGCGCCGGTCTCGTCCATGGAGCTCAAGCTGGTTTGAGCCGCGTGTTCACGGCATCGGTCATGATCGCGGCGCCCATCGAGCGCGCCTGGGCCGTGCTCGCCGATCTCGAACGCTGGTCCGGTTGGACGCCCACGGTCACGCGCGTCACGCCGCTCGATGGCGGCGCACCGCGTGAGGGCGCGCGTTATCGCGTGGAGCAGCCGAAGCTGGCCCCGGCCGTGTACACGATCACGTCGTGGCGTGCGCCGCACGCGTTCACGTGGGTCATGCGCTCGCCCGGCATCGAGGGCGTGGCCGATCACACGCTCACCGTGCTCGATGGTGGCGGCTGCCGGCTGGAGCTGCGCGTGGAGTTCCGTGGCCTGCTCGCCGGGCTGGTGGCGGCCATGGCCGGCACGCTCACGCAGCAGTACATCGAGACCGAGGCCAGTAGCCTCAAGTCGAAGGCCGAAGCCCAGGCCTGAGCCCCCGGCGGCTCCCGTGCTACATTCCGGCGTCCCCGTGTCACGCGCCCCCGGTTGGGAGTGGGTCATGGGATTCGCGCAGGATCGCGGCCGGGCCGGTGAGGCGCTCGCGGCCGCCTATCTGGAACTCGTGGGTTGCCACGCCGTGGCGCGCAATGTGCGCCTGGGCGGGGTGGAGGTGGATCTGGTCGTGGATGACGGGCCCTCTCGCGTGCTGGTCGAGGTGCGGCTGCGCTCGCGTGCGGATTACGGCGGCGCGGCGTCCACCCTGGACCGTGTGAAGCGCGACCGCTTGCTGCGCGCTGCTGCCGTGCTCGAGCAACATGGCGTGCGGCATCCGCGTATCGACGTGGTGGCCATCGACCTGGGTGCAGACGGCGCCACGATCACCCATCACCGGAACGCGATCACCGCCTGACATGGTCCGCCTACCCCGATTCGGCCGCTTCAGGTTGCCCGCGCTCACGCCGCAATGGCGTGCACGTCTGCGCGCCCAGCGCGCGTGGTGGCGGCGGCGCTTGCGTACGCTCGCGGGCGACCACGAGGTGTTGTTCCCCGCAGCGGGCGGGGGCGTGGTCGCCGTCGAGACGCTGTCGCAGGGCGCGGGGCCGCGCATCGCGATCCTGCACGCCACCGCCGGCAGCGGGCACAAGAGCGCGGCCGTGGCCATTGCGCGTGCGCTCCAGACGCAGGCGCCCGATGCGCAGGTGCGCGACGTCGACGCACTGGTGTTCGCGTC
>JAIOPA010000180.1 GCA_021414165.1 Candidatus Eiseniibacteriota bacterium | reverse complement strand
CGATCGCGGTGGTGCGCGCGTTATGCCCGGCGGTGTGCAAGCGGATCACGTACACGCCCGGCGCGAGCGCGCCGGGCACCGGCCACGCGTGCGAGCCCGCAGCCAACGACTGCACCATGCGCGCGACCACTCGGCCGCTCACGTCCAGGATCTCGAGCCGTGCGTCGCCGGGCTCGGCCAACTCGAACGCCACACGCAACGCGCCGCGTGACGGGTTGGGGCGTGCGCCGAGCAGCCCGAAGGACGCGCGCGCCGGCACGCGAACGGTCACCGCGGGCGTGACCTGATGCCCGAACACGTCGTCCCACACGAGCCGGTACTCATACGTGACGCCGGGCTCGGCACGCCGATCGCCAAAGCGCACCACGCCGTCGGCGTCCGCGATGCGCTCCTCGAGCGCGATCCAGTCGCCCTCGCGCGCGCGGCGCTCCACCGTGCCGCGGAACGTGGCCGGATCCAGCACGGGCCATGCGATGCGCACCTCGGATGCCGTCGCGGCCACGCTGGGTTCACCCGCGCCACGCGCGAGCTGCGAGTCATAGCCATAGCAACTGGTGATGCGCGCACCCACGGGCAGTTCGAACACGAGCCGCGCGTTGAGTGCCGCGCGGAAGCCATGGGTGAGGTCGGCGATCGCGCGGCCCTCACTCACCAGCTCGAACGGTTCGCCCGGCGTGGCCATGAACTCCAGCACCACCGACGCGGTCGTGTCGCGGGTCACGCTGACCGAGTCCGCGTGACCGTTCGCGCGCAGCGCCACGCTCGCGCGGCTCGCGGAGCACGGGCCGAGCGAGTCGCAGCGTTGGGCCGCCTGTGCCACGAACTCGAGCCGCGCGCGCAGCAGTGTCGGCGCGCCATCGCGTGTGCCGCTCAAGATGAAGCGATCGGGGAGCACGGCGCGCGTCTCATCGAAGCCGGCCTCGATCGACCATGCACCGCGCGTGGCATCGAGTTCGGCGCGCGTCTCGAACGATGACAGGCTGGCGCGCGCGCTGGTCACCAGTTGGTCGCTGCCGAACGCCATGCGCACCGTGCGCGGCGGACAGGTGCCCAGGCACGGCAATACGCGCACGCCATCGCGGTCGCGATTCGCAGGGCTCGGCAGCGCCTGCTCGCGCCACGACTCGCCGTCGCGCACCAGGCTGGCGCCGGGCTCGGGCACGGGGACCGCGCTCGTGCCCCAGCGCAACTCATCGAGCACCAGACCGCCCTCGCCGCCGGCGAGCAACAACTGGATGCGGCCACCCAGGGTGTCGAGCGCCACGGGCAACGGCGCGTCGGGCACCAGGCCGAGTTGCTCCTGTACCTGTTCGCCGCCCAGCAGGAACGGCCGGTCCGCGCGCCACGGTTGACCCTCGAGTGCGCCGAACGGATGCACGATCACGCCGGTGAGCTGCGCGGCATGATCGAACACGCGCACGATGAGATCGGGCGCATACGAGGCATCGCCGCTGCTGGCCAGGAGCTCCACATAGCGTGCGCCGGTGCCGCCCTCGCGACAGCGCAGGAACAGCTCGTGCAGTTGCACGGCCTCGGGCTGTGCGCGCACATAGCACGCGCCCGGTGCCACCACCGCGCCATCGGCGCGCGTGGGCGTGACCACGCCCGAGGCGCCGTACACGCCGTCGGGGCCGCGCACGATGCTCCGCCCGGGCGGGGGTGGTGCAACGCTCACGGCCATGGCCGACAACGTGCTGTCGGCGCCGGTCACGAGGTTGCGCCGGAACACGCTGATCACCGACGCACCCGCATCGGGTGCGGTATCGAGCACGGCATCGGGCGCGAGCGCGTTGCGCGCGGCGAACCCTGCGGCGGTCACGAGCCAGCGCGAACCGGGCGCGCGCTCGCCGCGTGGGGCAAGCGCGAACAGCGGGAAGCAGGTGGCGAGCGTGGCACCGGACGGCGAACGCAGCCGCAAGCCGAGCGCCGGGTCATAGGTATCGTGGAGCGAGTCGCTCGCCAGCTCCACGAACAGGCCGTCGCTCGAGCCGTCCTGGCAATGCGTGCCCACCTCGCTCACGACATACGCGTGCGGCGACGTGCCCGCCAGGCAGTTGCCCGTACCGAACGTGCGGCCGGTCAGGTCGGTGGGCGACGGGAACGCCTGCAGCGCGGTGCGCGAGCGGCCATTCGAGCCCAGGCTCGTGCCGGCGGGAGGCGTGCGGTCGCCGCCCCATGCGAGTGCCGACACCACGCTGTCGCCGCTCGTGCCGGTGGTGAGCAACTCCACGCGGCCGCCCAGCGTGTCGAGTGCCGCGGGCAAGGTGGCGTCGCGCTGTGGCCACGTGAGTGGCGCATCGGCGGTGACGAGCAGGTCGTGGTCGGGCGTGAGCGTGATGCCCTCGGGCAAAGGCAGGTCGAATGCGCGCGCGCCGCTGTGCGCATACGCGCGCAGCCACCACGTGCCCCGAAGCGTCACGAGGCCATCGCGTGCGGACAACTCCACGAACTGGCCATCGAGTCCGCCGTCGGCGCAGCGCAACGCGATCTCTTGTACGAACGGCGCGGGTGCGCGCGAACCGAAGGCGCACTCGGGCACGCGCAAGGTGTCGCCCGCCGAAGTGGTGGGCGAGGGTGCGACCAGCGTCACGAGCCGCGAGAGCGGTGCATGCTCCAGAGCGAGTCCATCGGGCGGGCGCTCGCCCGCGCGGCGGTCGTACGACAGCGAGTCGAGCATCCACGGCGTGCCGAGGAACGTGCCCGAGAGTTCGATGCGGCCCGCGAGCGGATCGAGCGCGAACGGCAACACGTGGTCGACCGTGGCGCCGGCCGCGGCCTCGAACGCGGCGCTCGCGAGCAGATATCGGCTGCCGGTCGCGCACGACTCACCGGCGCGTGCGCCGAACAGGTCCGTCAGTTCGCCCAGCAGCGCGCCGAAGCGATCGTAGGCGCGCAGCTGGATGCGCGCGTCGTAGCGGGGCCGCACGCCAAGTGCTTCCAGCTCCAGGAAGCCGCCGCGCGTATCGCCGTCCTCGCACGCCAGCATGAGTTCGCGGATCGCGAAGCGCGGATAGCGCAGGCACTCGCTGCCACTGAACGAGAAGCCGTCGTAGCGCCGCACGATGGGGGTCGGGTTCCAGCGCCACTGGTCGTCCACCAGGATCGCCGAGCTGCCGGGCGGCGGAGCCTCGATGTCGCCGGTGGGGCCGTACGTCACCGTTTGCAGCGGTATCCGCGTGGTGCCCTCGAGGCGAAACAGCACGATGCGCCCGGCCAGCGTGTCCATGGGGGCGAGCATCGTGGCGTTGGGGGGGAACGGCGTGGCGTTCTCGAAGTCGGTGTAGGTCTCGGCGCACTCACTCGTGCCATAGAACCAGCGCTCGCCGGGGAACCAGATCGAGCCCGAGCGCGAGCCGAAGATGCGGCGCCGCTCCACGATGAGCACGCCATCGCGGTCGTAGGTCTGGATGCCGAGCGCGCCATCGAGCGGATCGAAATCGCGGCCGTCGAGCTGCACCCACATGGGCGCGCGGTCACCGCTCGCGCAGCCCAGGTTGAACTCGACGATCCGGAACGCGTGGGCGAGCGACGGCGTGAGGAGCACCGCGAGCAGCCCGAGCACACCCGCGCACCACCGCAGCAGGTCAGCGGGGAGCGGGGCAGGGGGCAGGGACCGGCCAGCGCGGGGCATACGGGACACGCGGGTATGGTCGCACAGCCCGGGGGCGGCCCGGCAGGGCGAACACATTGCCGGGGGCCAAGAAAGCGTAGGTGCACCTCTGTGCAGGAGAGGCTAGAATGCGCCCTCCGTCAGCCCCTGCCGCCCCCACTGGAGACCGCCGCAACCATGAACCCCACGCCGGAATGGCCGGTCGCGTTCTTTGACGACGACTACCTGCGCATCTACCGCCCCCAGTTCCAGCCCGAGCGCACCGAGGCCGAGACGCGCTTCATCGCGGCCTCGCTCGGGGTGACCCCGGGCGCCGAGGTGCTCGACCTGGCGTGTGGCTTTGGCCGGCACACCATCGGGATGGCGCAGCACGGCTATCGCATGACCGGACTCGACTTCAATCCCCGCTACCTCGAGATCGCCGCGGCCGATGCCCAGGCCGCCGGCGTGCAGGTGACGTGGCGAACCGGTGACATGCGCGCGCTCGGCGTGCAGCAGGGCTTCGATGCGATCTACTCGTACTTCACGTCGTTCGGTTACTTCGACGACGACGACAACGAGCGCGTACTCGCCGAGGTCGCGACCGCGTTGCGCCCGGGCGGCCGGTTCCTGCTCGAGATGATGAACCGCGACCAGCTCATCGCGCAGCCGCAGCAGCGCACGTGGACGCAGCGCGACGATGGCGCGTTGCTCATGGAGGAGACGTCGCTCGATCCGGTCACCTCGCGCGTGGTGTCGCGCCAGGTGCTCATCGATCCGCAGGGCGGCACGCAGGTCACCAAGGAGTACTCGCTGCGCGCCTACACGTGCGCGGAGTTGTCGTCGCTGTTGCGGCGGCACGGGCTCGTGGTCACGGGCGTGTCGGGTGGCGCGGAGCACTTGTCGTACGGCCCCGAGAGCCGCCGTCTCGCGCTGGTCGCGGAACTGCGCGCATGACGCGCAGCGGCGGCGACGCGCTGCGCGACCGGCTCGGCGAGCTGGTGCGCCAGCGCCGCGCGGGCGTGTTGCGGCCGCTCGCCTCCACGGCCGACAGCGCCGTCGCGCCCGCAGCCGATGCGCTCTCGAGCGCACGCGATGACGCCGCGCTCGCGGCCGCGCCGCCCGCACCGGCGCGCCGCAAGCGCGCCACGGCGGCCAGCGTTCGCAAGAAGCGCACGGGCTCCGATGATCCTGCGCGCGAGGGCGTCGAGGCCTATCTGCCCGGAGGCGTGTGGACGCACGAGCGTCACGGCTCGGTGTATGTGCACGAGCGGCTGCGCAGTGCGGTCGAGAAGCGCAAGCCGCAGTGGGGGCGCCTGCCAGAACCCTCGCCGGGCGAGATCGAGTTGTCGAGCGTGCGGCATCTGGGGCTGTCGCGCGCGTTGTTCCTGGATCTCGAGACGTGCGGATTGTCGTCGAGCCCCGTGTTCCTGGCCGGCACCATGTTCTGGAACGGCGAGGACTTCGTGCTGCGCCAGTACTTCGCGCGGCACTACGGCGAAGAGGCCGCACTGCTCGCGGCGGTCGCCGAGCAGGTGCAACAGTTCGAGCTCATGATCACGTTCAACGGCAAGTCCTACGACGCGCCGTTCCTGCATGCGCGCGCGCTCACGCACGGCGTGGCGCTGCAGCTGCCGCGGCATCATCTCGACCTCGTGCATCACTCGCGCCGCCGCTGGCGCGAGGAGTTGCCCGACTGCCGGCTCACCACGCTGGAGTCGCGCATCTGCAAGCGCCGCCGCACCGGTGACGTGCCCGGCGAGGAGATCCCCGAGCGCTATCACGAGTACGTAAGGAGCGGGGATCCGTGGCCCATGGTGCCCGTGTTCCATCACAACCTGCTCGATGTCACGACCATGGCCGACGTGCTGCATGCGCTGTGTAAGCCGCGTCGCGTGCGGGTGAACGAGGACTGATCGAGGTTGCGTGTTGTGACACGCGGGAGTGCGTCGCGCCCGCGTCCGGAGCGGCTCGAACGCATTCCGGTCCCAGTGCGTTCACGCCTTGGGCCCGTGCCGCGCGACCGCTTGCCAAGCGCCCGTGCGATTCCCGCGGCCCGGCACTTTCGGTCGTTGACTCCGGCAATCAGCGGGCGGGATACTTCTCGCGCAGTCCGTCCCCTGTGGGTGTCCGTCGAGTGGGCTTTGCAGTGACCGTTGGTGGATCCCGTGTATTCCTTCGCGTCGTGCCCGCATCGCTCTTACGTCTGAGGTCGTCGCCCCTGCAGGCTTGCCTGCTGGGGCGTTCGTGCTTCGGACACCCTGTCGTCGCAGTCGAAACCACGAGTCGTCCGTACCGGGAGGTCCAGCGAGGCCATGGCGAACACCGAGGACAAGAGCATCACCTGTGTCGATTGCGGTGAGGAGTTCCTCTTCACTGCCGGCGAGCAGTCGTTCTACCGGGAACGCGGGCTCACCAATGCCCCGACGCGTTGCAAGGCATGCCGCGACAAGCGCAAGGCGCAGCGCGATGGCGGTGGTGGTGGCGGCCGTGGTGGCCACGGTGGCCATGGCGGCGGTGGTGGTTATGGCCGCAGCGAGAAGGCCATGTTCGCCACGACGTGCTCACAGTGCGGGCGCGACACCGAGGTGCCGTTCCAGCCGACGCCGGGCCGTCCGGTCCTGTGCCGTGACTGCTTCAACGCCAACAAGGGCGGCGGGGGCGGGTACGGTGGTGGCGGTGGTGGCGGATACGGTGGCGGCGGCGGCGGCGGTGGGGGTGGCGGGTACGGTGGCGGCGGTGGTGGGCGTGGCGCGGGCGGTGGCCGCCCGGCGCGTTCGTCGGAGCCCCTCGGGCCCAGCGAGGGCCGCATGGGCGGTGTCGTGAAGTGGTTCAACGACGCCAAGGGCTTCGGCTTCATCGAGTCGGATTCGGGCGAGGACGTGTTCGTGCACTTCTCGGCCATCGCGTCCGACGGCTTCCGCTCGCTCGCCGAGGGCGATCGGGTCGAGTTCGACCTGGTCTCGGGCCCCAAGGGCAAGCAGGCCGCGAACGTCTCCCGCGGCTAGCCGCGGGGGTGGGGTGGATCGGGCCCGGGGGGCGTCCCCCGGGCCCATTTTCTTTGGGATCCAGCGGTCCCCGGCCCCCGGGGGTGGCGGCCCGGGCCGGCCACGACGCCGGTCAAGCCAATGGTCCGAAAAGCCGATATCATGGTGGGTCACAAGGCTAGCGCGCCCGCGTGCGCGCCTCTCTCCCACGGAATCGGGCCCACGACCGCATGATCGAGACCATCCGCACCTTCACGGCGCTCAGTGAGGAGTTCGTTGAACTCTTCATGAAGCACCATCCCGTCGCGGCCACCGAGGCGGGCATCCACGACTACGACCACCTCATGCCGGACGATTCACCCGACGGCTTGAAGGCGCGTGCGGCGTGGCTGCGCGACCTCGATCAGCGCTTGGTCGCATCGGTGCCGTGGGAAGAGTTGCCGCTCGAGCCGCGCGTGGACTTCGCGCTGCTGCGTTCGCGCATCGCCGCGCTGCGTGCCGACCTCGAGGAGATCCGCGTTCCGCAGCGCAACCCTGCGCTGTACCTGGAG
>JAIOPA010000179.1 GCA_021414165.1 Candidatus Eiseniibacteriota bacterium | reverse complement strand
TCATGATGGTCTCCTTCCATGGATAGGCCCGAGGGTCGGGCCGTGGGGAACTGCTCTCATGAAGGTGTGCGAGGGCCAAGCGAGGGTCAAGCAAGTGACCCGTTCGCGCGCGTGAGTGATTGCGAAATCGTGCGTTGCGCGGAATGACCGAAACACGCGCGGGCACCGCACGCGGGGTGATTCCAGTGTGGTGCGCGGCAGATTCGCACGCACGCAGCGCTTACTGTCGCGTCTGCACCGAGTGCACGGTGGCACCGCAATGACGCGCGAGCAGATCGGCGATGCGCTCGAGCATGCCCGACAGGTGTTCGCCGGGACGATCGACCGGGCAGTACACCACCGCGAGCAACGAGCGCGTCTCGGCGGTGACCTGCGTGCGGCCCGAGTCCGACGTGGGCGCGCCAAAGGCGCTCTCGTCGTCGGCCAGCAGCAAGCGGCCGCCCAGGCTCACGAGGTCTTGCGGATGCCCTCGTAGCCCTCGCCCGGCCGGCCCATGCGTGCGAACACAGGGCCCTTCACATGCGTGCGGTCGTACAGCCCCAACGGCAGCTGGGCTTCGAGCGACGCCAGATTGCACACGTCGACCGCGGGCAGGATCGCCGGCAGGCCCTTGCCCTGCAGCACGCGGCGCAACAGCGCCTCGCTCGCGGGACGGGTCTTGGTGGGGTCGACGCCCAGTCGATGGAACATGCCACGCGTCTCGGCGACCCCGGCCAGATCGGCCGCTGCGCGCCCGGTGCAACGGCGCATGAGCGTGCGGATCGAGTCATCGCGTTCGGTCTCGAACGCGGCACCCAGCGGCTCACCGTTGAGGCCGTCGGCCTCGAGCCAGCCGAGCATGACGATGCCCTTCAAGGCGTCGTCCATCTCGAGTGCGATTCCACCAGCACGTGCCTGCAGTGACATCGAGGCCTCCTGTGCTGGGCCCCGTGCGAGCGGCGCACGGGGAAAAGTAGCGGGCGGCGGGAAATCCCTTTCCGACCAGAATGGGCCAGGCGCGCGCGGACGCGCACCACGGAACCACTACGGCCTAAACACTTGTCATCGCCGCCCGCCGGTCCTGATGTGGTGTGGGGCGCTGCGCGAGTGTGCTGCGCGCTGCCTGACCGGCTCGACCATCGCGCGTGCTGCTCGGTTCGTCACGCGACAGGCGGTGTGAATCGCGGGCGGAACATAGCGCGCGTGGCGCGCGCTGCCAAACGATTTTCGCCCTCTGCAGCGACTTTTTTTTCGCGACAGAAGATTCGTGTCGCAGCGCGCGACGCGGTTCGACACGCATGCACGAGCGCACACACGCACGTGACCGGTGCACGAGCGCGGCACGAAAAAATCTTGCGCGTCGAGCCGCGCGCGGCGTGAAATCTGCGTCACGTCTGCACGCGCGTGAGCGCACACCTCACCACGGGCACCCACGAAAGGCGCACGCGGCGGCTCGCGATGGGACCGCAACTCTCTGAGACCGCGCGCGCTGGCGCGCGCGGCTCAGGAAGCGCTGGAAGGCGTGCTGGCCGGCGGCAGGCGGCGCGTGACCGTCTGCACTCGCCAGCTGCGGCGCTGCTCGTTCTCGACCAACTCCACGAGATCGCCGGCCGTGCGGCCGATGATCGCGCGAGCGATCGGCGTCTGGTGCGAGATCACGTGGTCGCCCAGGTGATGCTCACCGTCGCCGAGGATCCAGTACGAGCGCTTCTCGCCGTCACCCTCGAGCACCACTTCGGTGCCCAGACCGGCGATGCCTTCGCGGAACTCGGCGTCCTCGACGAAGCGGGCACGCGAGATACGCATCTGCAGCGAACCGGCACGCTTCTGGGAGTTGGCCTGCTTGAGCTTGGCCGAGTGGTACTCGGCGTTCTCCTTGAGGTCACCCAGTTCGCGGGCCTTCTGGATCGTGGCGGGGATCGTCGTGCGCAGTTCGCGCTCGACCTCCTCGAGTTCCTGCTGCAGCAACAGCCACGTGGCGCGCGTCATGACCGGGATATCGAAGTCCTCGGCCTGCTCGCCCACCGCGCTGAACAGCGCGTCCGACTTGCGCTGACGGTGATCGAGCACCCACTGCTTCTCGTCGGCGAAGCCGACGTGCGCGATGGAGTCGAGCGCCGGGAACAGATAACGATCGCTCGAACGCCACTGGCGCAGCAGCACGCGCAGCTTGAGCCGCGTCTCGTCGTTCGGCGGCACATTGTTGAGCAGGCGCTGGAACGCGCCGTTCTCGGCGATCCACTTGAGCACCTTCTCGCCGGTCGAGGGCTTGGGCTTCTCCTCGATCAGCTGCAGGGCGGCCATGTAGAGGCGCCAGGCGTCGGTGGACACCGCAGGCGAGGCGAACTCCTCCTCGATCATGCGCA
>JAIOPA010000282.1 GCA_021414165.1 Candidatus Eiseniibacteriota bacterium | reverse complement strand
GCTTCCGGTTGGTCACGCGGGGTGAGGCACCCACCACGGTGGAGGCCCCGTTCGAGGACGTCACGCGCGGCGTGCTCAATGCCGTGCGCGAGGTCGAGGAACTGCGCGGCCGCAAGCTGCTCGACGGCGACCGCATCCTGTCGCCGCAGCAAGGTGACGACGGCGTCGATCTGTACCTGAGCACGTCGAGCGCGGGCGGCGGACTGCAGATGATGGTGAGCGGGCTCGTGAAGCAGATGACGGGCGAGAGCGCGCAGCGTGCCGCACTGGGCGCCGGCGCGATCGTCATGGATGTCATCGCGCTCAATGACGGCCGCCGGCCACACGAGAAGATCCGCCGGCTGCGCGAGCTGCGCCCTGACATGATCCTGCTCTCGGGGGGTACCGACGGCGGCGATGTGCGCCGCGTCACCGAGATGGCCGAGATCCTCGCGGCTGCCGATCCCAAGGCACGTCTGGGCGCGGGCTACGAACTGCCGGTGGTCTACGCGGGCAATCCCGACGCGGCCGCGAATGTGCAGGCCTGTCTGGGCGGCAAGACCGCATTGAGCATCGTCGACAATCTGCGCCCGTCGCTCGACCGCGAGAACCTCGGGCCCGCCCGCGACGCGATCCATGAGTTGTTCATGGAGCACGTCATGGCGCACGCCCCGGGTTACAAGAAGCTCATGACCTGGTCGCCGGTGCCCATCATGCCCACGCCCGGTGCCGTGGGGTTGATCATCGAGAAGGTCGCGAAGCGCGATGCCATGGCCGTCGTGGGCGTGGATATCGGCGGTGCGACCACCGACGTGTTCTCCGTGTTCCCCTCGGAGTCGGGCGAGGGCACGGTGTTCAACCGCACGGTGTCGGCCAATCTCGGCATGAGCTATTCGGTCTCGAACGTCATGGCCGAGGCCGGTGTCGAGTCGATCCTGCGCTGGGTGCCGTTCCCGGTCGATGAAGTCGATCTACGCAATCGCATCAAGAACAAGATGATCCGCCCCACCACGATCCCGCAGACGCTCGAGGACCTGGTGGTCGAGCAGGCACTGTGCCGCGAGGCGCTGCGCTTGTCGTTCGATCAGCACAAGGCGCTCGCGGTGGGATTGAAGGGCAAGCAGTCCTCGCGCGACATCTCGGACACGTTCGATCAGGGTGGTAGCGGCCAGAGCCTCGTGGACCTCATGGCACTCGGCCTGCTGGTGGGTTCGGGCGGCGTCCTGTCGCACGCTCCACGCCGCGCGCAGGCCATGCTCATGATGATCGACGCGTTCCTGCCCGAGGGCATCACCGAACTGGCGGTCGACAGCATCTTCATGACGCCGCAGCTGGGGGTGCTGTCCACGGTGCACGAGGAAGCGGCCACTCAGGTGTTCGAGCGCGACTGCCTCGTGCTCCTGGGACCGTGCGTGGCGCCCGTGGGCGCCGGCAAGCCGGGCCAGACGTGCGTCACCGTCGAGGTGGTGCGCGAAGGCGGTGCCAGCGAGCGGCACGTGGCGGCGTACGGCGGACTGGTGTGCCTGCCGCTGGCCGAGGGCGAGCGCGTCACGCTCACCGTCACGCCCGAGCGCGGCTTCGACATGGGTGCAGGCAAGGGCAAGCCGGTCACGCGCGCGGTGCGCGGCGGTGTGGTGGGGCTGGTCATCGACACGCGCGGCCGCCGGCCATTCGTGCTGCCCGACGATGCCGGCAAGCGCATCGAACTGCTGCGCGCATGGAATCGTGCGCTGGCGCTGTATCCGCGGGAGGTCTGACTTGGGCCACTCCTACACCCCAGGGCTGCGCGTCGCGCCCGACGCACTCGTGCGCCGCGAGCGCCGGCTGCCGCTGAAGGGCGAGGTGCTGGCCGCGGTGGGCGACCGCGTGGCGCCGGATCATGTGGTGGCGCGCACGGAGCTGCCGGGCAATGTGCAGACCGTCAATCTGGCGGCACGGCTCAGTGTGGATCCCGCCAAGGTCGCCGCGCATCTGCTCATGCCGCTCGGCTCCACGGTCCGGAAGGGCGATGTGATCGCCAGCGCCAAGGGGCTGTTCGGGTTCGTGACCAACAGCGCCGATGCCCCGGCCGATGGCGTGCTCGAGAGCGTGTCGCCGGTCACGGGCCAGTTGTTGCTGCGTGAGCCACCGATCCCGGTGGAGGTCACGGGTTATCTGCATGGCCAGGTGGTCGAGGTGCTGCCGGGCGAGGGTGTCGTGGTCGAGGCGCGTGGCGCGCTCATCCAGGGCATCTTCGGCGTGGGCGGCGAGACGTTCGGCCGGCTGGTGCGCGCGACCGCCACACCCGATGAGCCGCTCGAGACGACGCACCTGCGCCCCGAACACCGCGGTGCGGTGGTCTTCGGTGGCCGTTACGTGTCGGTGGCCACGGTGCGGCACGCCGTACAGTTGGGCGTGGCTGCGATCGTGGTGGGTGGCTTCGATGATCGCGATCTGCGGGAGTGGTTGGGCCGCGACCTCGGCGTGGCGATCACCGGCCAGGAGGACCTGGGCCTCACGCTCGTGCTCACCGAGGGCTTCGGGCCCATTGCCATGGCCGCTCGCACCTGGGAGTTGTTGCTGGCGCATGAGGGCAAGGTCGCGGCGGTGAGCGGCGCCACGCAGATCCGTGCGGGCGTGCTGCGGCCCGAGATCGTCATTGCGCACGAGGGCGCCGGTGGCGACCGGCCCGCGCCGGCCGACGACCGCGGCTCGCTCGAGCTCGGCAGCGCGGTGCGCGTGATCCGCGAGCCGGACTTTGGCCGCATCGGCCGTGTGGTCGAGCTGCCGGCCGAGCCCCGTGCGCTCGAGACCGAGGCCATGGTGCGCGTGCTGGTGGTGGAGTTCGCCGACGACGGCAGCCGCCGCACGCTGCCGCGCGCCAACATCGAGCGGATCGCCGGCTGACGCGCTGGTGGGTTCGGTGTTGATTCCGCGTGGGTGAGTGATTAGCGTGCAGTCCGTTCGTCGGCAGCAGGCCACACCGTCCAGGGAGGACCGTTCGTGATGCGACGCGGGACCCCGAGCTGGTTGTTCGCGCTCGTGCTCACCAGTCTGCTGTGCGCTGCGCCTGCGGTGCAGGCGCAGGCCGAGCCGCCTGCCGCGCCGCGGCCCCCCTCGGGCCTCATGTTCGCCGATATCCCCGATGACGCCGGTTCCGCCGTGAAGCTCGACTGGCGCCTGTCGCCGGATGACTCGGCGGGGGTGGGGGTGGTGACCGGTTACGTGCTCGAGCGCGGCGATTCGCCCGTGGGCCCGTGGACGCTCGTCGACTCACTGCTCGCGCGCACCAGCACCACGGTGGATAACCGCATCAAGCGTAACCACGCCTACTTCTACCGCATCACGGCCTACGGTCCCGGTGGCACCACGCCCGCGCTCGCCAGCGCGGGGCCCGCCATCGGCCGCGAGTCCTGGTTCAACAGCACGCGCACCAGTGTGCTCGTGTTCCTGGTCGTGTTCTTCCTGCTGGTGCTCTATTACATGTCGGCTGCGCAGGGCGGTAAGAAGCCGTTCGTGCGCCGCCTCGCCGGCATCGACGCCATTGAAGAGGCCATCGGCCGCGCCACCGAGATGGGCCGCCCGGTGCTCTACGTACCCGGCATCCAGGACATCGACGAGATCCAGACCGTGGCCGCGCTCGTGATCCTGGAGAGCGTGGCGCGCATGACCGCGCGCTATGAGACGCCGATCCGCGTGCCGGTCGCGTACCCGATCCCGTTCACCATCGCGCAGGAGATGGTGAAGAGCGGCTACGTGAACGCTGGCCGCCCGGAGGCGTACGAGCCCGACAGCGTGTCGTTCGTGTCACCCGAGCAGTTCGCCTATGCCGCCAAGCTGTCGGGCATCATGCTGCGCGACAAGCCGGCCGCGCACCTGTTCATGGGCTCGTTCTACGGCGAGTCGCTGCTGCTCGCCGAGACCGGATTCGCCACGGGTGCGATCCAGGTGGCCGGTACCGCGAACGTGCACCAACTGCCGTTCTTCGTGGTCGCCTGCGACTACACGCTCATCGGCGAGGAACTGTTCGCGGCGAGTGCTTACCTGTCGGGCGAGCCTCGGCTCGTGGGCGGGTTGAAGGGCGCCGACGTGCTCAAGCTGCTCATCATCGTCACCATCCTCGTGGGTTGTGTGCTCGAGACGTTCGGGCATCACGGCCTCACGCAGTGGATGCAGACCCAGTAGGGCGCCATGAAACGCGAACTGCCACTCCTGCTCACGGCGATCATCGGGTTGTTCATGATCCTGTCGTTCTTCGTGCCCAACCATCTCGTGAGCGTGCCCGCGGACTTCCTGCAGCAGTGCGCGGTCATCATGGTCGCGTTCGGCTATGTGCTCGGTGGCGCCAATGCGTTGCAGGCGAACCTCGAGAGCATCGCGCGCCGCCAGCAGGACTGGCCGTACAAGATCGTGCTCGTGGTCTCGCTCGTCGGCACGGTGGCCATCGGCATCGCCGAGGGCCGCCAGTGGCAGGACTCCGATCGCATCTCCATGTTCCTCTACAATCAGGTGTACTCGCCCATGCAGGGCACCATGTTCGCCTTGCTCGCGTTCTACATCGCGTCGGCGGCGTTCCGCGCGTTCCGGATCCGCACGGTCGAGGCCGGACTGCTGGCCGTGGCCGCGCTCATCGTCATGCTGGGCCGGGTGCCCGTGGGCGATGCCGCCACGAACTGGCTGCCGGAGCCGTTGCATCTGGGCGTCATGCAGGACTGGATCATGAACGTGCCGCAGAACGCGGCCAAGCGCGCCATCTTGATCGGCGCGGCCATGGGCGTCATGGCGACCGGGCTGCGCGTGATCCTCGGCATCGAACGGTCTTATCTCGGCGGGGGGGACTAGCATGAACCTGTCCGCACTCGAGAAGCTCGACCGGCGTTGGCTGTTCCTGCTCATGGGACTGCTCACGCTCATCCCCATGTTCTTCCCGTTGGGCCTCGCGGTGAAGCCCACGGCCCCGGTCATCGCGTTCCACGACACCATCGCGAAACTGCCAAACGGCGCGCGCATCCTGTTCGCGGCCGACTTCGATCCCGGCAGCCGCCCCGAGATGGTGCCCATGATGAAGACGGCACTGCGGCAGCTGTTCGACAAGCGTTGCCGTGTGGTCGTGACCTGCTTGTGGCAGGGCGGCTCGGGCATCGTCGATGAGACGCTCGAGGCCGTGGTCGCCGAGTACCGCGCCAAGGGTGTCGAGCTGGTGTACGGCCGCGACTACGTCGATCTTGGGTTCAAGGCCGGCAACGAGGCCGTCATGGTGCTCATGGGGGCCGGCTTCGTGTCGGCGTTCCCGCAGGACCAGCGTGCCAACGCCACCGCGTCGCTGCCCATCATGCGTGAGATCCGGGACTACTCCACGGTCGATCTGCTCGTGAACATCGGCGCGGGTTACCCGGGCACCAAGGAATGGGTTCAGCAGGTCAACTCGCGCTTCCACCTGCCCATGGTCGCGGGCTGCACCGCGGTGAGCACGCCGGAGTTCTACCCCTACCTGCAGTCGGGCCAGTTGAAGGGCCTGTTGGGCGGTATGGCCGGCGCGGCCGAGTATGAGCGGCTGCGCAACGAGAAGGGCTCCGCCACGCGCGGCATGGACGCGCAGTCACTGGCGCACGTGTTCGTGGCGCTCTGCATCGTGGCCGGCAACGTGGTGCATCGCGCCAAGCCGAAGGGAGGCCGCGCGTGAATGTGAGCCATGACCTCGGCATCTGGGTGGCAGCGTTGCTCACGTTGTTCGTGTTCTCGTTCCTGTACAAGGACAACCCGCTCTACAAGTTCGCGGAGCACCTGTTCGTCGGCGTGTCCGCCGGCTACTACATCGTGCTCAACTTCTGGACCGTGGTCATGCCCAACCTGATCGACCCGCTCGTGCGCACGTTCACGGGCGTCGATCCGGTCACGCACGCCAAGGTCGTGCAGGTGGGCGGCCCGTTCGCGGGCTCGATCGGGGACTACCGCGCGTGGTTCCTCATCCCCGGCATCCTGGGCGTGCTGTTGTTCGTGCGCTTGATCGGCCGCGGCGAGTGGCTGTCGCGCTGGCCGCTCGCGGTCATCATCGGCGTGTATGCGGGCCTCAAGACCACGGGCTTCGCTCACGGTGATCTCGTGGCCCAGGTGCAAGCCAGCCTGCAGCCGCTCTGGACCGGCGACCTGTGGACGAGCTTCAACGCGATCGTGTTCACGGTCGGGCTCGTGACCTCGCTGCTGTTCTTCTTCTATAGCCGCGAGCACAAGGGCGCGCTCGGTGTGGCCGCGCGCACCGGTATCGTGTTCCTCATGGTGTCGTTCGGCGCCGGTTACGGCTACACGGTCATGTCGCGGCTCTCGCTGCTCATCGGCCGCTTCCAGTTCCTGATCGAGGACTGGCTCGGGATCAAGTGACCCCGCCGCCGTCGCCGGTGCTGTGGCTCGACGGGGCGCACGATGCCCCCGAGAACATGGCGCGCGACGCGGCCTTGCTGCAGCGCTGCGTCGACGGCGCCCCCGAGGTGGTGGTGCGGCTGTTCACGTTCGAGCCGGCGGGCATCACGCTCGGGCGTGCGCAGGACCCGGCGCACGAACTCGACTCCGCACGGCTCGCGGCCTC
>JAIOPA010000281.1 GCA_021414165.1 Candidatus Eiseniibacteriota bacterium | reverse complement strand
TCCGCAGGCGCGGGCGCGGCTCCGGCGCGGGCGGCACCCGTGAGCGCCCACAACAGGCCCAGCGCCTCGAGCGGTTCGGCCATGAAGCTCTTGGCGTAGATCCAGAGCGGCGTGGTGAAACCCAACAGCACGGTGGCCGCGAACGCCGCCCCCACCCCGATGCGCATGCGGCGCAGCGCGTCGTAGAGCGCGGCCAGCAGGATCGACGCGACGAGCGCATTGAAGAACGAGGCCACGAAGCGCGCCGCGAGTTCACGACGATCGGGCGCGAAGCCGGCGGCCGAGGCCGCGGCATCGCCCAGCATCACGAGCGGGAGTGCCAACACCGCTTGCCCCGCCGTGTTCTTGCTGTAGAACCGGCCATCGGGGCCCTGCAGCGTGGCGCCCTCGGGCAACGCGATGCCACCGTGCGCCATGGTGCGCGCGAGCGTGAACATGGTCACCTCGTCGCTGCCCACGATGCGGCCACCGCCCGCGAACGCGAACGTGAGGAACGCGGCGAGTGCAATGGCGAACGGCGTGCGGAGTGTGGACTTCATACGGTCGCCCCCGGTCCCGGCGACGCGGTGCGCTCACCGCCCTCGATGAAGCGGCGGCGCTCGAGCTGGGCCTGGTGTGTGCGCCGGATGAACACCCACAGGGCGGCCAGGATCACGACCACGAATCCCAGGAGGATCCAGCGCCGGGATGGGCCGCGCGGGATCAGCGTGACGGGCCAGAAACTGATGAACGACAACGAGAACACCGTGGCATCGCGGAATAAGCCCACGGTGAGACGTGTCTCGAGTTCCTCGGCGGCGTTGAGCTGCAACGCACCGCGCAGCGCATACGCATGCCGGTGCATGAGCCAGAAGATCAGGTTCACGAGCCCGTAGCCCAGGCCATAGAGCGCCATGACCGCGCCGATGTGCTCCTTCTTCATGACCTCGACCAGCACGCCCGTCGAGTCCACGACCCGCTCGGGCGCACCCAGCCACGGATCGAACGTCGCCGCCATGAGGAACTTGACCGGATAGGTGTAGAACACCGCCACGAACAGTAACGCCGCGGTGAGCCCCACCGTCTTGTCGTCGTCGAGCCCGTAGCGGCGGCAGAAGCGGTTGTGCGTGTACCAGATGCCCACGAGGATCGCGAACGTCATGGCGAATGAGAGCGCACCGCGCACGAGCATGATCAGGTCACCCGAGGTGCGAGGCACGTCGAGCGAGACCACCGCGAGCGTGACCGCGAAGCCGAGCACGGCGTCGGCGAAGCCCTCGAGCCGCATGGGCTCACGGCTGCGCTCACGGAACGGCAGCTTGCTCGACGGCTTCATGACCACCCCCGCCCCGGCTTGAGCTCATCGATCAGATCGAGCGTGGCGTCGGCCAGCGTGTCCCACGAGTGCGCGGCACGGAGCGCCGCGATGGGCGCCGCCATCTGCTCGCGCATGCCCTCGGCGAAGAAGCGCACGATCGTGCGCGCCAGCGCCTCGGGATCCTCGGGCGCGCACGTGAGCCCGGTCTCGCCATCGTGCACGGTCTCCGTGATGCCGCCCACGTTCGTGGCGATCACCGGGCTACCGAGCGCGTACGCCACATGCGTCACGCCACTCTGCGTGCCGCTGCGGTACGGCAACACCGTGACATCGCAGGCCCGGAACAGCGCCTCGACCTCGTCGTCGGCGATGTAGCGATTGAGCAACCGCACACCACCGGCCTCTCGGGCCAGCGCTTCGTAGGCCTCGGGCTTCTCGTAGAACTCCCCCGCCACCACGAGCGTGGCGCCGGGCCGCTCGGCGCGCACGCGCTTCCACGCCGTGAGCAGCGTGTCGAGTCCCTTGTAGTGCCGCACGTAGCCGAAGAACAACGCCACGTCACCCTCGAGCCCGAGTGCCGCGCGCGCGGACTCGCGCGTGTGACGGCCCTGATCGAACTGCGCGTAGAACGGA
The DNA here is from genome assembly GCA_021414165.1 of Candidatus Eiseniibacteriota bacterium. Lineage (GTDB taxonomy): Bacteria > Eisenbacteria > RBG-16-71-46 > RBG-16-71-46 > RBG-16-71-46 > JAIOPA01. Next base: position 2,807 of record JAIOPA010000281.1, on the reverse strand, counting down.
TGCGCGACGCGCCGCCGCGGCGCGCCGGGCTTGAGTATGTCGAGATCGCGCTCGACCGAGTCGCTCATGACCAGATAGCCGTCGGAGTTGCGCATCATCCAGGCCGAGAACGCCGGGTCGAAGAAGCGCGGCTCGTGCGGCACGAGGTTGTCGCACACCAGGATCACGCGCGTGCCGCGCTTGCGCAGCGGCCCCACCGCGCTGGCGAACGACGGCGCGAAGAACGGCATCCACCACTTGAGGATCACCGCGCCGGGCGCGAAACGCTCGAGGTGCGCGGCGGTGGCGCGCCAGCTCAGAGGCCCGATCGAGTCGAGCAGCGCGGCCGTGGGAAAGCGCGGCTTGGGCGCATCGGCATCGAACTGGCTCGTGCCCGGGAACAGGAAGTCCGGGTACTGGCGCGTGAACGTGACGCAACTCACCTCGGCGCGCGACTGCAGCGTCTCGCCGAGCAGCTGCAGGTACTGCGCGAGCCCGCCACGCCACGGGTGCACCGGGCCCACGAGGCCGATGCGGCGGGTGTGCGGTGCGGGAGCGCTCATGCGGGCGCGGTCAGCGCTCGTGCGCGACCGGCCAGGAGCGGACGCCGCGCGCCTCGAACTGGAACGGGACGACCTGACCGCCCAGCTTCTCGAGCGCGGCCGCCACGCGGTGCCGCCGGTCGAAGCGCGTCAGGAACAGGAAGTAGCCGCCACCGCCGGCGCCGGTCATCTTGCCGCCCAAGGCACCCTCTTTACGGGCGACCTCGTACATCTGATCGACGTGCGGCGTGGAGATGCCCTCGGCCAGGTTCTTCTTGTGCAGCCACGCCTGATGCAGCAACTCGCCGAAGCCATCCACGTGACCGAGCAGCAGCGCGCGCTTCATCTCGGCGGTCTGCAGCTTGAGCGCCTGCAGCGCATCGACGGTGCTCGCGCGGCCGCTCGTGTAGCTCTTGGTCTGGCGCTCGATGATCTTGGCGCTCTGGCGCGTCTGCCCCATGTAACAGAGCAGCAGCCGGTACTCGAGTTCCTCGAGCGTGTCGCGCCGCAACCGCAGCGGCGTGACCACGGTGCCCGTCTTGTCGAACTCGATGTAGTTGAAGCCGCCGAACGAGGCGGCGTACTGGTCCTGCCGCCCACCCGCGAGCTTCAGGTCCACGCGCTCCACGCGATACGCAAGCTCGGCCATGTCGTAGGGCGACAGATCGAGCTTCAACCACTCGCGGAGCACCGAGAGCAACGCCACCATGAGCGTGCTCGAGGCACCGAGGCCCGAACCGGGAGGCGCGTCGGAGTGGGTCCACAGGTCGGCACCGCGCTTCACCTTGAGTGCCTTGACCGCGGCCTTCAAGAGGTCGAGCTGGCCGTCGAACTTGACCCTTTTCGCGTGCTCGTACTTGGCGACCGTGTCGTAGTCGAGCGATGCAAGCGTGAGCCGTGAATCCCGGCGCGGGCGCAGCGAGGCGTACGCGTAGTGATTGATCGTGGCCGACAGCACGCAACCACCATGCTCCTCGGGGTACGGCGACACATCGGTACCGCCGCCGCAGAACGACAGGCGCAGCGGTGCGCGGGCGCGGTAATAACGGATGTCGGTCTTCATCGTGCAAGCTCCCGTTCGGCGCGTTCGAAGTCCTCGGGCGTGCCGATGTCCCAGAACCGTCCTTCGCAGCGGCGGCCGTACAGCAGGCCGCGCGCGGCCAGACCGGGCAACACATCGCGCTCGAGCGACGACGCGCCCGCCGGCAGGAACTGCCAGAAGCGCGACGACAACGCGTACACCCCACCGTTCACCCACGCCGGCCCGGTCCACGCGTCGTCCTTCTCGACGAAGCGCGCGATGCCGCCCTCGGCGTTCACCTCGACGCGGCCACGCGAGCGCGCGTCCGGCACCTCATAGAGCGCCACGCCCCCGATCGCGCCATGTTCCCAGCGATCGCGTTCCACGGCCCACGGATCCCCATCGGCGAGCGTGTCGCCATTCACCACCAGCGCCGGCCCGTCCACGAAGCGCTCGGCCAGCTTGAGCGCGCCACCGGTGCCGAGCGGTTCATGCTCGACCGACCACTCGAGCGTCACGCCGGAGGCGGCATCGCCCAGTTCGGCCTGCAGCGCGGCGGCACCATGACCGGCCAGGATCACCGCGCGCGTGATGCCGTGCGCGGCGAGCACGCCCAACTGGCGCACCAGGAACGGCTGTCCGCCCAGCGGCGCGAGCGGCTTGGGCGTGTCGCCGAAGCGCGGCCGCAACCGCGTACCGAGACCGCCCGCGAGGACGAAGGCCTTCATGCCTGGTCGAGGTTGAAGCGGCGGCGCACCGGGTAATCGTCGCGTGCCGACTGGTGCGCGATCATCTCACCCAGGAGCCCCATCAGGATGAACTGGATGCCGAGCAGCACGCACGCCGAGCCGAACAACATGAGCGGACGCACGCGGATCGGGTCGCCATGCATCCACTGCGCGACGAACCATGCGCCGAGTCCGAAGCCGAGCAACAGGAACGCCAGCCCGACGCGGCCGAACACATGCAGCGGCTTCAAGGCCGAGGTCGAGATGAATGCGGCGGTGAGCAGATCGAGGAATCCGTTCACGAACCGCGACGCGCCGAACTTGGACACGCCATAGCGGCGCGCGCGGTGGTGTACGCCCACCTCGCCCACGCGGAACCCACGCCAGTGCGATAGCGCCGGCAGGAAGCGATGCAGCTCGCCGTACACCTCGAGCGCGTCGACCACCTCGCGGCGATACAGCTTGAAGCCACAGTTGAAGTCGTGCAGCCGCACCCCGGCCACGGCACTCGTGACCATGTTGAACAGCTTGCTCGGG
>JAIOPA010000075.1 GCA_021414165.1 Candidatus Eiseniibacteriota bacterium | reverse complement strand
GGGTTGCATCATGGCGAAGATCCATCTGCGTGACGTCTGTGACCATCTGTCCGCCGCCGGCGACGTCGAGGGCATCATCGACGCGCTTCTCGCTTATCTCCGCGCTTATCAAGGGGATTGGCACCCGACGCTCGCGCTGGTCGATGGCGAGCATGACGCCGTCACACGCATCTGGCAGCGCGAACGCGGCCGGCTCGATCGCCGCGATGTGGTGATCCCGGTCGATCATCTGCCCGCCCGACTCGTGCGAAAGTTCTTCCGGCCCAGTGCATTCTTCAATGCCTCCGAGCGCCTCTCGCTCCTGACCAAGGTGTTCCTTGCCTCGCCCGTCTATGAACCGGACCGGTTCGAGGCCGCGCAGGTTCAGCCTTTGGTCGCCCCCGTGCCGTGGCACTCGTGCATCGTGCTACCGCTGGCCGACCAGGACGACCTGTTGGCGCTGCTCATGATCGTGTCGCCTCGTAAGGGCGCGTTCCCGGCCAACGCCGTCGAAGAAGTGCTGGCCATGCGCACCATGGCGGCCGTGGCGCTTGCGCGCCGCATGCACGCCGAGGGCCGCGCCACGCCCGAGGCACGCCATGCCGAGGAACAGTCGCGCCGGCAGCAGGGTGCGTTCCAGGACCGGCTGCGCCAGCTGGAGACCGAGTCCACCACGCTCGCGCAGGAGAACCGCTTGAAGACCGAGCGCCTCGAGTTGCTGGCGCGAGAGATCGAGCGCGTGCAGCACGCCGCGCACATGGAGCGCATGGAGCTCGAGGGCCTGCGCCAGCAGGTCGGCTCGCTGGACGAGCAGACCAGCACGGCGTCGCGTCACTTGAACGAGGCTTACTCACAGCTGGCGCAGGCGCAGCAGCGCTTGAACCAGCAGAACGAGACCATGGAGTTCCTGCGCGAGGTGTTCGAGGCCTCGGCCGGTGAGCACGACGATGGTGTGTTGTCGCGTGCGTTGGTGCAACGTTTCTGCGATGCGTTCTCGGTCGACCGCTGCAGCCTCATGCGCGTGGACCAGCAGACGCATTTGAAGATCTCGGCGCATCGCGGCATGGACCCCAACGTGGTGGACAACGTGCGGCTGCCCATGGGGCAGGGCGTGGCCGGTTGGGTCGCGCATCACCGCAAGCCCGTGCTCATGCGCAAGCAGGGCGACGCGTCGCCGGTGCGCGCGACGGGCGTGGACCATTACAACTCGGATTCGTTCGTCTCGGTGCCGTTGGTGCACAAGAACCGACTGCTTGGCGTGCTCAACCTGAGCAACAAGCGCGACGGCAAGGCATTCGACGAGACGGACCTGGATCGCGCCATGATGGCGAGCGCGGTGCTGTCGATGGCGATGGGCGTGCGCGAAGCCGCTCAGCAGCAGTACGCCACGACGAACAGCAACAGCGCGACGGCGGTGGTGAACCCACCGCGCTCAGGAGCCGCTCCCCGGTCATCCGAACGGCGTGAACTGCCTCCGTTCGAGATGCACGGCTGACAGACTCACGCGCCGGCCAGGCGCTCGCGGAGTTCCGCGAGCGCTTGGCGGTGCGACGCGAACGCGATGTCGTGGGGCAAGGCATCGAGCGGGTACCAGCCCAGCTCGATGGCGTCATCACCCGCGCGCTCCTCCCCGCCGGTGGCCGTCCCGGTGTAGAGGATGAGCACGGCCCGCACCCGCGGATCGTCGAACCCTGCATACACGCCGAAGAGTCCAGATAGCTGCGCGATCACACCGGTCTCCTCAAGGAGTTCACGTGTCGCACTCTGCTCGGGCGTCTCCCCGGCTTCCATGAAGCCGGCCGGCAAGCACCAGTAGCCAGCTCTGGGTTCGTACTTTCGCTTCACGAGCAACACGTTGCCGTCGCGCACGAGGATCACACCTGCGGCGGGCACGGGGTTGCGATACCAGATGTGTCCGCAAGCCGGGCACGTCGGCCTGATGACGCCATGTTCCGGGCGTGGTTCGAGCTTGGTGGCGCAGTTCGGGCAGAACGTGGGGGTGAAGGGCATGTTCTCCAACTTAGCTTATCGCGATGGCGGTAATCGTCAGTTTGGTGTGAATGGGCGTGCGCGCAACTCGCTCTCGTTGATCCATCGGCGGGGGTGGGAGGGGGGCCGCATCAGAGGGCACCAGTCGGCCCGGGCCATCCTGGCCCGGACCTCCCTGACGCTCGCGACGGCCTCCGCCATCCTGGCTACGGCCTGCTCGCGACTGCCCTCTGCTGCAGCCCCCCACCCACCCCCACCTCGACCTGACGAAACCCGGTGACACGATCCCCTTCACGGGAAGGGAGAACCACCCCCCGCGCCCAGCGACGCGAAGCGAGCGGCGGCGCGGCTCCGGGCGCCCAGCGATGCGAAGCGAGCGGCGGCGCGACTCCGGACGCCCAGCGATGCGAAGCGAGCGGTGGCGCGACTAGAGAACGTCGTGCGCTGCGGTGGCAGAGTGTCGGCGCGAAGCGCCCAACGACGCGCCCGTGTGAGTGACGCGGTGGCAGGCGATCGAATGAAGATGGCGCGAACGCGGAGTCACGGCGTGCGCCTCCCCCTGCCCACACGGATGTCGTGCAGCCCGCCGAGCCCGCGTTTGTTCGCGTGCGCTTGGTCG
>JAIOPA010000176.1 GCA_021414165.1 Candidatus Eiseniibacteriota bacterium | reverse complement strand
GCTGTGCGACTTCAAGGGCCGCGTGCAGCATCGCTTCGTGCTTAGCGTTGCCCCCGATGGCGCGGTGTGGGCGCTGCGGTCCGATGCGCCGGGTGCCGAACTGGCGGCGGCCATCGACCGCATGGTGTTCCGGGACCACGTGCAGATCGAGGACCGCACTGCAGCACTGCGTGTCACGTTGGTGGCCGGTACGCGCGACGAGGTGAGCGCCACGTTCACGGATGACGGCGTGCCGCAGCGCGTCTCGACCGGCGATGGCACCGCGCTCGTGGTCACCTCTATGGATGCCGATCCGCCGGTGGCGTTATCCGAACTCGAGCGCATCGCCATGCTACATCCGCGCCACGGGCACGAGTTGGTCGACGCGTTCAATCCGTTCGAGCTGGGCTTGGCGCACGAGGTGCATTTGGCCAAGGGCTGCTTCACGGGTCAGGAAGCATTGCAGCGTCTGATCACGTATGAAAGCGTGCGACGCCGCCCCGCACACGTGCGGCTCTCGGGCGCGCCCGACAAGCTCCCGTGCGAGGTCATCGCCAATGGCGCTCCCGCCGGCATCCTCACGAGCGTCTTCGACCTCGACGGCATCGCGATCCTCAGCCGCGACGCGCTCGCCAACTCGCTCGCGCTCACACTCGCCAACGGCGTCACGCTGCAAGTGCTCGAAGCACCCGAGCTCGCCAGGCCGCAGGGGCGGTAGCTTCGCCGTCGTGCGAGACAACACCCCCCGGGGGGTGTTGCTCACTCCGACTCGACTTGCCCACGCGTTCCTGCGCCGCGCGCCCCCGGCATCCCTGCGCGCTCACATGTTCGGGCTGCGCAAGTCCGAAGCCGCGATAGGTCATTAGCTCGCTGCCATGCTCACGTGTCCGCTTCTCGACATCTGCATTCCCGTCGTTTGATGACTATTTTACTTTCATTCCTTCAATCACCTTGATATCATCTACTCCTTCCCCGCACGCCACCTCGCCCCCGAAGATGTGAGTGCGTCATGTTGTTCGCGTGTGTCTCGGCCCAGAGTGCCTCCGTGCTCATC
>JAIOPA010000175.1 GCA_021414165.1 Candidatus Eiseniibacteriota bacterium | reverse complement strand
ATCCCGATCTGCGTCGACCCCAAGGAGAGCCACCTCGATGCCTATGTCGGCGTGAGCATCTTGACGCCGAACCAGTACGAGGCCGGCAACATGATGGCGCAGCGCATCAAGGACGACGCCTCGCTCATGAGCGTGGGCTGGGGCCTGCAGAAGCGCCTCGATGCCGAGTGCGCGCTCGTGACCCGCGGCCCCGACGGCATGAGCCTATTTGAAAAGTCCGGCCACTACACGCACCTGCCCACCGTCGCACGCGAGGTCTACGACGTGACCGGCGCCGGTGACACGGTCGTGAGTGTGGTCGCGCTCGCGTTGGCCGCGGGCGCCGATTATCCCGAGGCCTGCTACCTCGCGAACCATGCCGCCGGTGTGGTCATTCGAGAGGTCGGTACCGCCACGTGCTCGCCTGCACAGCTCAAGTCGTCACTCGCGGGCACGCTCGCGTGAGCGAGACGTTCGTGCTACCCGCCGAGGCCGCCAGCAAGCTCGCGATCTGGCGCGCCAGTGACGCCCGCATCGTGTTCACGAACGGTGTCTACGACCTCATGCACCGCGGCCACGCCGAGTACCTGGAGGAAGCCCGCGCACTCGGCGACCGCCTGGTGGTCGGCATCAACACCGACGCCAGCGTGCGCCGGCTGAAAGGTCCGTCGCGCCCGGTCGTCGCCCTCGAGGACCGCGCCGGCCTGCTGCGCGCGCTCTCGTGCGTGGACCTGGTGATCGCGTTCGACGACGACACGCCGCTGCGCTTGATCGAGGCCGTGCAGCCCGACGTGCTCGTGAAAGGTGCCGACTACGCCATCGCCGACATCGTCGGCCGCGAAGTGGTCGAGTCCCGCGGCGGCACCGTGACCACGATCACGCTCCGCGAGGGCCTGTCGACGAGCACGATCATCGATCGCATCAAGACCGGGCGAGGGGTCTGAGTCTTCGTTCCCTCTGCGGCTCGAAGTGAGATGGCAAATTCACTCGCCCCGGGGCGATTCGAGGGCCTGCGCACTCACTCCAGCGGCGCGATCGCCACGAGTGGTTCCCCACGCCGGGCGCGTTCCCAGTCGTCCTTTAGCTCGCGCTCATGCAGCGCAGCCCACTCGAGTGCGATCGCGAGCGCTCTCCTCGGCAAGGAGCCACGCAATGCGCCAAGTGGTGACAGCCGTATCGCTGCGATGTGTTCACCGTAGCGAACGTGGAAGTGCGGTGGTTCGTGATCGTCGTAGTACATCGAGATCACGAGGCCCAGGAAGCGACTGAGCTCCGGCCTCCCCGAGGACTCCGCGGGGGCGGGTCGAGTCGGGGGCGAAGTGGAAGTGGAAGGGAGCGCGACGACATCTCCAGTCTGCACAGCCTTGATCCGTTCGTACATCGCATCGGGCGCGAGGTCGGCGCCGGTCGGCCAGACCACGGTTCGTAGTTCGGGATCGATGCGTGCCTGGGCAAAGACACGCGGGTCCTCGAGCGGCGCGAACACGCCCACGAATGGCACGCGGTCGCGGACGTCGACCTCACCGCAGGTGCCATCCTCGAATGTGATGCGGAGCCGATAGGGCTCCAGCACCTCCAACTGCGTCACGTCGTGGTACATCGCACGCTCCTCTGCCGAACCACCCCGCGCTAACGCAAGAACGCTAGCATCTGCGAAAAGCTCCGCGTCAAGCCCCGCCGCACCCTCCAATCGCCCCGGGGCGAGCGAACTGCCCACCCGCACACAGCGGGAACAGCCGCTGGGACCGCCCTCCGCGGCCATGCTTGCGCCCCGCGCCGCCGCCCCCCTAGTCTGACCCGTCCTTATCTCTAGCGGGTGTGTGTGGATGGCTCGGCCATCGCGTGCGGCGCGACCTTCGCGCGACGAAACCACCTGCGATCCGGAGTGGCCATGTCCCAGACCTTCCAGAACTACATCGGTGGCAAGTGGGTGCCCGCGCGTTCGGGCAAGACGTTCGAGAACCTCAACCCGGCCACCGGCGACAAGCTCGGCACGTTCCCCGAGTCGGGCGCCGATGATCTCGATGACGCGGTCAAGGCTGCGCGTGGTGCCATGCGCATGTGGCAGCTCACTCCCGCGCCCAAGCGTGGCGAGATGCTCTACAAGCTCGGCCAGTTGATCGCCGAGAAGAAGGAGATGCTCGCTCAGGCGGCGACGCGTGAGATGGGCAAGATCCTCATCGAGACGCGCGGCGACGTGCAGGAAGGCGTCGACATGGCGTACCTGGCCGCCGGCGAGGGCCGTCGCATGTACGGCGTCACCACGCCGTCCGAGATGCCGAACAAGTGGGCGATGAGCGTGCGCGTGCCGATCGGCGTGGTGGGCGTGATCACCGCGTGGAACTTCCCGTTCGCCGTGCCGACCTGGAAGATCTTCCCGGCGCTGCTCGCCGGTAACACGGTCGTGTTCAAGCCGTCGGAAGAGACGCCCGAGATGGGCTATCACCTCGCCAAGCTGTTCGAGGAGGTCGGTCTTCCGGCCGGTGTGTTCAACGTGGTGCATGGCAACGGCAAGAACGTCGGCTGGCCCATGGTGCAGCACCCGGGCGTCGATGTGGTGTCGTTCACCGGCTCCAATGCCATCGGCGCGCAGATCGCCACCGAGGGCGCGCGGCTCGGCAAGCGCGTGTCGCTCGAGATGGGCGGCAAGAATGGCGTGATCGTCATGGATGACGCCGACGTCTCGCTGGCCGCCAATGCGGTCGCGTGGGGCGCGTTCGGCACGACCGGCCAGCGCTGCACGGCCACCAGCCGCGTCATCGTGCACGAGCGCGTGCACGACGAACTCGTGAAGCTCGTGGTGCAGCGCGCGCAGGCCTTGAAGCTGGGCGATGGCCTGAAGGACGGCGTCGAGATGGGCCCGCTCGTGAACGACAAGCAGATGCAGCGCGTCTCGGGCTACATGAAGGTCGCGGCCGAAGAGGGCGTCACCATCGCCACCGGCGGCGCGCGCGCCACGGGCGCCGGGCTCGATAACGGCCACTTCTTCCAGCCCACCGTACTTACCGGCGTGCAGGCCAAGATGCGCGTAGCGCAGGAGGAGATCTTCGGACCCGTGGTCGGCTTCGTGAAGGTGAAGTCGCTCGAGGAGGCGATCGCGGTCAACAACGAGACGCCGTTCGGGCTGTCGTCGAGCATCTTCACGAGCAACGTGAACGCCGCGTTCACGGCGATGCGCGACCTCACCACCGGCATCGTGTACGTGAACCACGGCACCACGGGCGCCGAGACGCACCTGCCGTTCGGCGGCACGCGCGGCACGGGCAATGGCCACCGCGAGGCCGGCCACACCATGCTCGACGCGTTCACCGAGTGGAAGAGCCTGTACGTCGACTTCAGCGGCAAGGTCCAGCGCGCGCAGATCGACAACAACTAGCCGAAGCCACAAAGCCGAACGGCCGCTCTCGCGAGGTGCGAGGGCGGCCGTTCGCTTGGGTGCGCGTTACCGGTAGATCGACTTCACCTGTGACCACGAGCGCTGCTTCGTCGGCGTCGGAAGCGTGCTGTGGAACGAGATCGGGCCGAGCGAGAAGCCGCCTGCGGTCGCGGGAGGCAGGCCGGTGCAATCGGCATTCGGACAGTTGCTGAACTCGACCGAGACCTCATTCACATCCGTGCCCGTGTAGCCGGTCACCGATTCGAAGTCGGCGAGTGGTAGCGAGACCAGGCCCGGCTGGGTGATGGACCGAGTGAGCGTCAGCTGGCCGGTCAGCCCCCAGAGGATCACGGTCACCGAGATCGGAGGGTCGATCCCCGGGGTGCCGAGGACCTCGAACTGGAGTTCATCCACCCCGTGGGCGGGCAGATTGAAGCCACCCGGGATGGACCACTGATAGTCCAGCACCGAGAGCCAGACCGGAATGTCGCCATGTCGGAAGTCGATCCGCTGGGCCGATGGCAGGATGCCGCTCGAGACCGTCTCTCCCTGAAGATCGACGTAACGAGTGAACGTCCCGAACGACTCTGAGGAAAGCACGCTGAACTCGGTGCTGTTGCTGCCGTTGCAGGGGCCGAATCGAATGGTCCCCGGAGGGCAACTGAATCCGTCGCAATACGGCCCCGCGAAGATCACCGCAGCGTGCGTGTCCTCGAGGCACAGGTTGGGAGGGAACGGCGTCGTCCAAGGTTCAAGCACGATCGTGCCGGCGAGCGAGGGGACGGCAACGCACACCAGTCCCAGCGCGAGCAGGGTGGAGCGGACGGCCTTGAGCATGCTGCGGCTCCAGTCATGGGTTCCGGGGGCATGAGCGCAGCCCGGGGCGCTACTGGGGGTGAAAAGAGCTTAACGTTCAGGGCGGGCCTAGGGAACGGGATTCTTGGCTACCCCAGAGGCGCCCACCCGAGCGCCGCCCGGAACGCGCAGATTCCCCGGAGCAGCCCGCCGTCCCGCCCCGGAACGCCCCTTCCGGACCGTTTGCCCATATCGCCCCGGGTCCATTACCTTTGCCCGTCTTTTCCTCCCCCCACCTATGTCCTCCGCCGTCATCGTGCGCAGCCTTGCGCACCGGTCACGGCCCTGGGAGATCCGATGAACCTCCACGAATATCAGGGCAAGGAACTGTTCGCGCGCTTCGGCATGCCGGTGCTGCCGGGTCAGGTCGCGGGCACGCCGGAAGAGGCGCGTGACATCGCGGCCTCGCTCGGCGGCACCGTGGTGATCAAGGCGCAGGTGCAGGCCGGTGGCCGCGGCAAGGCCGGTGGCGTGAAGCTCGCGCACAACCCCGACGAGGCCTACGACAAGGCGCGCGACATCCTGGCGCTCACCATCAAGGGCCTGCCCGTGCACAAGGTGCTCGTGGCCCAGGCCGCCGACATCGCCAAGGAGTACTACTGCGCGATCGTCATGGACCGTGAGAAGAAGGCGCCGCTCGTCATGCTGTCCGCCGAGGGTGGCGTGGACATCGAAGAGGTCGCCAAGACCGCGCCCGAGAAGATCGTGAAGTTCCACATCCCGCTTGAGGGCCTGCGCTCGTACCACGCGCGCAACCTCATGACGCCGCTGTTCCCGGACTTCAAGCAGGCGTCGCAGGCGGCCGACATCCTCATGCGTCTCTACCGCGTGTACATGGAGGGCGACTGCTCGCTCGCCGAGATCAATCCGCTGGCCGTCACGCCCGAGGGCAAGGTCATCGCGCTCGATGCCAAGGTCGTCCTCGACGACAACGCCGAGTTCCGCCACAAGGACTGGGACAACTGGCGTGACCCCGCCGAGGAGACGCCCGGTGCGCGCCTGGCGCGTGAGAAGGGCCTGTCGTACGTGAAGCTCGATGGCGACATCGGCTGTGTCGTCAATGGCGCCGGCCTCGCCATGGCCACCATGGACGTGATCAAGCACTACGGCGGCGAACCCGCGAACTTCTTGGACATCGGCGGCTCGTCGAACCCGGAGAAGGTGACCGCGGCGCTCAAGATCATCACCACCGAGTCGCATGTGCGCGGCATCCTGTTCAACATCTTCGGTGGCATCACGCGCTGCGACGACGTCGCCAACGGCATCGTGGCCTCGCTCACCGCGTCGCCGCTGTCCGTGCCGCTCGTCATCCGCCTCACGGGGACGAACGAGGAGAAGGCGCGGCAGATCCTGAATGACTTTGGTCTCAGCGCCACCACCAGCATGGATGAAGCCGTGCGCATGGTGATCGAGAAGGCGCAGGAGGTGGGGGCGTGAGCATCCTGATCGACCGCAACACCCGTCTGATCGTGCAGGGCATCACCGGCCGCGATGGCGCGTTCCACACGCAGCAGATGATCGCGTACGGCACCAAGGTCGTGGGCGGTGTCACGCCCGGTAAGGGCGGCACCGAGATCCACGGCGTGCCGGTGTTCGACTCGGTCGCCGAGGCTGTGGAAGCCACCAAGGCGAACGCCTCGGTGATCTACGTGCCGGCGCCCTTCGCCGCCGACGCCATCCACGAGGCCGCCGATGCCGGCATCGCGCTCATCGTGTGCATCACCGAGGGCGTGCCGGTGCGCGACACGCTCGCCGCGTGGCACAAGGTCAACAACCTGCGTGGCCCGAACAACACGCTCGGCCGTCCTCGCTTGATCGGCCCCAACTGCCCCGGTCTCATCACGCCGGGCCAGTCCAAGGTCGGCATCCTGCCCGGTCACATCTGCACGCCGGGCCCGATCGGCGTGGTGAGCAAGAGCGGCACGCTCACCTACGAGGTCGTGAAGCAGCTCACCGACGCCGGCCTGGGCCAGACCACGTGTCTCGGCATCGGCGGTGACCCCGTGATCGGCACCGACTTCATCGATGCGCTCACGCTGTTCGAGGCCGATCCCAAGACCGAGGCGATCGTGCTCATGGGCGAGATCGGCGGCAACGCCGAGGAGCAGGCGGCGCAGTTCATCAAGCGCCACGTCTCCAAGCCCGTGGTCGCGTTCGTGGCCGGCCAGACCGCGCCTCCGGGCAAGCGCATGGGCCACGCCGGTGCGATCATCTCGGGCGGCACGGGTACGGCGGCCGAGAAGATGGCGGCGTTCGAGGCGGCAGGCGTGCCGGTGGCGCGCATCCCGTCCGAGATCCCGGGCCTGGTCGCCGAGCTGCTGCAGCGGCGCCGCGCGAGGGCCAAGGGAGCTGCGAAGAAGGCCCCGGCCAAGGCGGCTCCGGCCAAGAAGGCGGCGCCTGCCAAGAAGGCGGCTCCGAAGAAGGCCGCGCCGGCCAAGAAGGCTGCCCCCGCCAAGAAGGCGGCGGCCAAGCCGGCCAAGAAGTCCAAGCCCGCCCCCAAGCCGGCCAAGAAGGTCGCCAAGAAGGCTTCCAAGCAGCCGGCCAAGGCAGCGGCCCGCAACAAGAAGTAGACTCCACCGGTCCCGTCTCCACGGGGCCGGCACTCACCCCACGCACCAACAGCGCGGCGCCCCAGCGGCTGCCGCTTCAAGGAGACTCTCCGTGGCCATCGAACGTACGCTGTTCATCGTCAAGCCGGACGCGACCACCCGTAACCTGGTCGGCAAGATCATCGCCCACGTCGAGGGCGAGGGCTTCAAGCTGGTCGAGGCGCGCTACACCCGCCTGACCCGCGAGCAGTGCAACGAGTTCTACGCCGAGCACGTCGGCAAGGGCTTCTTCCCGGAGCTCGTGGACTTCATGACGTCTGCCCCGGTCATGCTCTGCTGCCTGGAGCGCGAGGGTGCCGTGGCCAAGCTGCGCGAGGTCATCGGCGCCACGGACCCGGCCGCCGCGGCCGAGGGCACGATCCGCAAGCTTTTCGCCGAGTCCAAGGGCCGCAACTCGGTCCACGCCTCGGACAGCGTTCCCTCGGCGGAGCGCGAGGTGAAGCTGTTCTTCGGCGTCGCGGCGCTGTCGCATTGAGTTCACCCGCGGGCGAACGGAGGGGGCATCCGGACCCGGGTGCCCCCTCCGGATTCGCCGGGGTGGACGGTACCGAAGGCCCTATGCTAGTTTTTGCTCGTTTGAGGGGGACGGCCACCGGCCGTCCTTTGTCGGTATGACCGGATTCGTCCTCGATCTCGCCACCTTCCGCCCGGGCATGGACCGGACGGAGGAAGAGGCCGCGGCGTCCGACGTCGGACTGTTGCAACCCGAATGGCGCGAACAAGTTCGCGGCACGTTCGTGATTGAACAGTCGGGCGCGCGGGTGACCGTGCGAGGCTCGGTGCAGTCCCGGGCCCACCTCGAGTGCGTGCGCTGCCTGCGGGAGTTCGACCTCCCGCTCGAAGTGCCGATGGTGATTTACGCAGAACGGACCGGTAGTACGTCGCGTGAGGAGCAGGACCAACTCGAGCGCGACGATCACATGTTGTTCCACGATGGCCGGCGGTTGGACCTGCGCGAAGCGGTGCGCGAGGCCCTGCTGTTGGAGTTGCCGATCACTCCCTATTGCCGGGAGGACTGTCCGGGGCTGTGCCCGAGTTGTGGTGCCGAGTTGTCGCTGGGACCGTGCGGTTGCACGCCCCAGGCCGACGACTGAGCCACACAGGGGCATCGTTCCGGCCAACGGAGGTTGAAGCGTCATGGCGGTTCCGAAGCGACGTCACTCGCACACGCGCGGCAAGAAGCGGCGCACCCACTGGAAGCTCGGCAAGCCGGGCCTTTCGAAGTGCGCCCACTGCGGGTCCCCTCAGGTCCCGCACCGCATCTGCGGGACGTGTGGCTACTACAAGGGTGAACAGGTCGGCCCGTCGCGCGAAGTCTAGCGACGGACGCTCTTCATGACCTCTATCCCGCGCATCGGGATTGATGCGATGGGAGGCGACTTCGGCCCCTTACCGGTGGCCGAAGGCGCCGCGCTCGCACTCCGCGAGTGGCCTGGGCGTTTTGCGCTCACCCTCGTCGGAGACCAGACCGAGATCCGGGCTGCGCTCAAGCGCGCCCGGGTCAGCGAGTCGCAGGTGCGCATCGTCCACGCGGCCGAGAAGGTCGACATGGGCGCCAAGGCGGCCGCCGCGGCACGGAAGGCCGGCACCTCCCTCGGTGTGCTCACGCAACTCCACAAGGAGCGTGAGCTGGACGCCATCTTCAGCGCAGGTAACACCGGCGCTGTGGTGGCGAGTGCGCTATTGGGTCTCGGGCGTCTCGAGGGCGTGTCGCGCCCCGCTCTGGCGGCGTTCATCCCCAACTCGGAGAATGGCACGGTCGTCCTGGACGTCGGCGCCAACGCCGAGGTGAAGGCGCCGTGGCTCGTGCAGTTCGCGCATATGGGCGCGGTGTATGCGCGCTTCCTGCTCGAGCGTCAGGACGTCCGCGTCGGTCTGCTGTCGATCGGCGAAGAGGAGTCCAAGGGCAACGCGCTCGTGCAGGAGACGATCCCGCTCATCAAGGCGGCGCGCGGTCTCAACTTCATCGGGCCCGTCGAGGGCCGTGACCTGTTCAAGGGCACGTGCGACGTCATGGTCGCCGATGGCTTCACGGGCAACGTGCTGCTCAAGACCGCCGAGAGCGCGGCCACGTTCCTCGGCCGCTCGGTCAAGGCCGAGATCAAGCGCGATCCGCTCGCCATGGTCGGCGCGCTGTTCATGAAGGGCGCGCTCGATCGTCTGCGCGCGCGTATCGATTGGCAGGAGTACGGCGCAGCCCCACTGCTGGGCGTCAACGGAGTCTGCTTCATCGGGCATGGTTCGAGCGGCCCGCGCGCGTTCCGCAGCGCGATCCGCACGCTCACCACGTTCGTCGAGCAGAAGGTCAACGAACATATCCGCGAGGAGATCCAGTCCGATCATGACTCGGCGGCCTGACGGCATCCGCGGCACCACCATCACCGGCACGGGTATGTACGTGCCGGATCAGATCGTCACGAACGACGACCTTGCCAAGCTGGTCGAGACCTCCGATGAGTGGGTCGTCGAACGCACCGGCATCAAGGCGCGCCGCAAGGCTGCGCCCGAGCAGGCCTCGAGCGACCAGGCGTTGATCGCCTGCCAGCGCGCGCTCGAGATGGCCGGCGTCGAGGCCAAGGACGTCGATCAGATCGTGCTCGCCACCACCACGCCCGATCGCATCCTGCCGTCGTGCGCGTGCACGCTGCAGCAGAAGCTGGGCGCCACCAAGGCAGCGGCCTACGACATGTTCGCGGCCTGCACCGGCTTCGTGTTCGGCATGGGCCTGGGCCGCGGCTTGATCGGCGCGGGCGTGTCCGACACCGTGCTCGTGGTGGGTGTCGAGACGCTGTCGCGCATCGTGGATTACACCGACCGCAACACCTGCGTGCTGTTCGGCGATGGCGCCGGCGCAGCGGTGCTGCAGGCGTGCGAGCCCGGCATGGGCATCCACGCGATCGACATGCACTCCGACGGCGAGCTGGGCGAAGTGCTCGAGGTGCCTGCCGGTATCTCGCGCAATCCCGCCAGTGACGCCACGGTGGCCGCGCGCGAGCACTTCATCCGCATGCAGGGCAAGAAGCTCTATCCGTTCGCGGTGCGCAGCATGGAGGAATCCACGCGGCGTTGCGCCGAGTTGTCGGGCTGGGCGCCCTCGGACCTCGACCTGCTCGTGCCGCATCAGGCGAACCTGCGCATCATCGAAGCCGTGCGCGAGCGTCTGGGTCTGCCGACCGAGAAGGTGTTCGTGAATATCGAGAAGTACGGCAACACGTCGTCGGCCAGCATCCCGATCGCGCTCGATGAATGCGTGCGCACGGGCCGCTTGAAGCCCGGCGACAAGCTGGGCATCGCTGCGTTCGGTGGCGGCGCCACGTGGGGCGCTGCGGCCATGACGTGGACGATCCCGGTCGAGCGCGCCATGCGTGCCTCGTTGATCACCGGTGCGGCCAAGGAGGTCGTGGCGTGAAGCTCGCGTTCCTGTTCCCCGGTCAGGGCGCCCAGGCCGTCGGCATGGGCAAAGCGCTCGCCGATGCGAACACGCTCGCGCGTGACACGTTCGCGACCGCGGACCGCGTGTTGGGCTTCGGGCTCACCGAGCTGTGCTGGAACGGTCCCGCCGAGGATCTCAAGAAGAGCAAGAACACGCAGCCTGCGCTGCTCACGCACAGTGTCGCCGCGTGGCGTCTGGTCGAGGCCGCGGGCGTGACGCCCGACTTCGTGGCCGGCCACAGCCTGGGCGAGTACTCCGCGTGCGTCGCCGCCGGTGCGCTCGCGTTCGAGGACGCGCTCACGCTCACGCGCACGCGTGGCGAACTCATGTACGAGGCCGGGCTCGCGCGGCCGGGCGCCATGGCGGCCGTGCTCGGCTTGTCGGCGGCGGACGTCGAGGCCGCGTGCGCCGAGGCTGCGAGCGCCGGTATCGTGCGCGCCGCGAACTTGAACGCCCCTGGCCAGGTGGTCATCTCGGGCGAGCCGGCTGCGGTCGATCTGGCATGCGAGAAGGCCAAGGCGCGTGGCGCCAAGCGCGCGATCAAGCTCGAGGTGAGTGGCGCGTTCCACTCGCCGCTCATGGAGCCCGCTGCGGCAGGCCTCAAGGACGCTTTAGCCAAGGTCACCATCCGCGATGCGCGCTGCCCCATCGTGAGCAACGCGTGGGCGCGCCCCGTGCAGAAGGCCGCCGAGATCCGCTCGGCGCTCGAGGAGCAGTTGCTCGCGAGCGTCCGCTGGGAGGAGTCCATGCGGCTCCTGCGCAGCGAGGGCGTCGAGGGCTTTGTCGAGTTGGGCACCGGCAAGGTGCTGCGCGGTCTCCTGCGCACCATCGACAGCACGGCCACCAGCTGGAACGTGGAAGACCCCGACAGCCTCACCGCCACCAAGGCCGCGCTCGAAGCGGCCGGGAGGACTGCATGAGCGAGACGCAGATGGCACCCGCGGTCGCGCCCGCCAAGGAGCTCGCCACTCAGGTCGCGTTCGTGACCGGCGGTGCCACCGGCATCGGCCTCGCGGTCTCGCGCGCACTGGCTGCGCGTGGCGCCACGGTGGCGATCTTCGCGCGCAATCATGCGCGCGCCGAGGATGCCGCCGCCGCGATCCGCACCGATGGTGGTGCGGCGCACGCGTTCGCCGCCGATATCTCCAAGACGGAATCCGTCGACGCCGCGTTCGGTCAGGCCCTCGAGCAGTTGGGCCGTGTCGACATCCTGGTGAACAACGCCGGTCTCACGCGCGATGGCTTGTTCATGCGCATGACCGACGATCAGTGGAGCGAGGTGCTCGACACGAACCTCGCGGGTGCGTTCCGTTGCTGCAGGGCGGTCGCGCGCTCCATGATGAAGGCCCGTTCCGGGCGCATCATCAACGTGTCGTCGGTGGTGGGCCTCATGGGCAACGCCGGCCAGACGAACTATGCGGCGAGCAAGGCGGGCCTGTTGGGCTTCACCAAGTCGCTCGCGCGTGAGATCGCCTCGCGCGGCATCACGGTCAACGCCGTGTGCCCCGGTTACATCACCACCGATATGACGTCTGCATTGCCGGAAGCGGCGCAGACGGAGCTCAAGGCCCGCATCCCGCTGGGCCGCCTCGGCACTCCCGAGGACGTGGCGGAGGTCATCGCGTTCCTCGCGTCTCCGCGCGCGGGATACGTCACCGGTCAGACCTGGACGGTCGACGGTGGCATGGTCATGGAATAAGCAGTTCGAATCCCCAAACAAGGAGGGACATCCATCATGGCAGCGTTCGATGAAGGCAAGGTCAAGGAGATCATCGCCAAGGAGCTCGAGGTCGATGTGAAGCAGCTCGCGCCCGAGGCGAAGTTCATCGAGGACCTGGGTGCGGACTCGCTCGACATCGTCGAGTTGGTCATGGCGCTCGAAGAAGAGTTCGGCATCGACATCCCCGACGAGGATGCAGACAAGATGAAGACCGTCGGTGATGCACTGAACTACCTGCAGCAGCACGCGGCCAAGTGACCTTGCTGGGCCGCCTCGGAGGCCCGGGCTCCCGCGCCGCCACCAGAGCCGCTTCACGCGGCTGGGCCGGCGCGGGGACGCACGGAACCTCCGGATCCCTTTCCCAGGAGAGATGCGACGCATGAACGGCAACGCCCCACGCGTGTTCGTGACCGGAGCGGGAGTAGTCTCGCCGGTCGGGAATAACGTCGAGGAATGCTGGCAGAGCCTGGTCAGCGGGAAGTCCGGCGCCGGACCCATCACGCGGTTCGACGCGTCTGATTACGAGACGCGTTTCGCGTGCGAGGTGAAGGACTTCTCGTTCGAGGGCATCCTCGATCGCAAGGAGGCGAAGCGGATGGATCGCTTCGTCCAGTTCGCGGTCGTGGCCTCGCACGAAGCGCTGCGGTCCGCAGGTCTCGGGGACAATCGCCCCGACCCCGAGCGGATCGGCGTCATCGTGGGCAGTGGCATCGGCGGCATGGAGACCTTCGAGGAGCAGCATACTGCGCTCATGACGAAGGGCCATCGCCGCGTCAGCCCGTTCTTCATCCCCATGATGATCTCCGACATGGCCGCCGGTCAGGTGTCGATCCAGTTCGGGCTCAAGGGCCCCAACTTCGGCACCGTGTCCGCATGTGCATCGGGCGCCCACGCCATTGGCGAGGCGCTCCGGTTGCTGCGGGCCGGCGACGCGGATGTCATCCTGTGCGGCGGGGCAGAAGCGACCATCACGCCCATGGCGGTGGCCGGCTTCGGCAACATGCGCGCACTCTCCACTCGTAATGACGACCCCCAGCATGCGAGCCGCCCGTTCGACACCGGACGAGACGGATTCGTGATCGGCGAGGGAGCCGGGATGCTCGTGCTCGAGACGGAGGCGCACGCGAAAGCTCGCGGCGCCAATCTGATCTGTGAGCTCGCGGGCTACGGCGCCTCGGGCGATGCCTACCATATGACCAGCCCATGTGTGGACGGGGAAGGCGCGGCGCGCGCCATGAAGCGCGCGCTCGCCGACGCCGCCCAACCGCTGGACGAGGTGGGATACATCAACGCCCATGGCACTTCCACGCCGGCCGGGGACCCCATCGAGGTGACCGCCGTCAAGACGGTCTTCGGCGAGCTTGCTCGCTCCCTCTGGATGGGTTCCACCAAGTCCATGACCGGACATCTGCTCGGTGCTGCCGGCGGCCTCGAGGCCGTCGTGTGCGCGCTCGCCCTGCAGCGGGGGGTCGTTCCACCGACCATCAATCTAGAGACACCGGATCCCCAATGCGATCTCGATCTGGTTCCGAATACGGCCCGGAACGCGAAGTTGAAGGCCGTGATGTCGAACTCCTTTGGGTTCGGCGGACACAACGTCAGTCTGGTGATGCGGGCCGTGTCGTAAAGGCCCGTAGCCGCCGTCGTGGTGGGCGTGGACGCCGCAAGTCGCGTCCACAGCCCGAGGTGCAGTCGTCGAAGCCGTCGTTCTTCGGCTGGCTCAAGTCACTGTTCGTCCGGGCGCCCAAGCCCGAGGCGAGCCGTGAGCAGGCCCTGGGGGCGCAGGAACAGCGCGTCCTCGCGGAGTTCTGCCGCCAGTACAGCATCCCGTTCCGCGACCTCACGCTCCTGAAGCTCGCGCTCACGCACCGTTCCTACCTCAGTGTCACCGGGCAGGGGCCGCGCGAATCCAACGAGCGTCTCGAGTTCCTGGGCGACTCTGTGCTGGGCCTCACGACGAGCGAGTACCTGTATCGCCGTCACCCCGACGAGCACGAGGGGCAGCTCACCAAGACCAAGTCGCTGCTGGTCTCCAAGGCGATCCTGTCGCGGCGTGCGCTGCGCATGGGCCTTGGGCGCTTCGTGCTCATGAGCCATTCCGAGGTCGAGTCGGGCGGCCGTCAGCGCCTGTCGATCCTTGCCGACGCGTTCGAGTCGGTGCTGGGTGCCATCTACCTGGACCAGGGCTTCGAGGCGGCGCGTGCGTTCATCCATCAGCACCTGCTGAGCGAGTCGGACGCGATCACGTCGGACAAGCGCCACACCAACTACAAGAGCCACCTGCAGGAGTACGTGCAGAACGCGTTCCGCACGCACCCGGTGTACCGCATCCGCAGCGAGTACGGCCCGGACCACTCGAAGCATTTCATGGTCGAGGTCATGGTCGGCCGGCGCACGCTCGGTGAAGGCCGCGGTCACAACAAGAAGGAGGCCGAGCAGGCGGCGGCGCGTGACGCGCTCGAGAAGGTCGAGAAGGTGCGCCGCAGCACGCGCGAGGAGGGCGACGCCGAGGTCGATGTCGCCGTGGTCGAGGAGACGCGTGAGCGGGAGCCGCGGCGTGGCCGTGGTGGCCGCGATCGCGACGACGAGCGCGGGGGCCGTGGGCGCGATCGCGACCGCGACCGTTCGCGTGACGCCGAGGCCGAGCGTCCGGCGGCCGTGAGCCGTCCGGAGCCGGTGCGCGAGTTGCCGGCACCCGTGAGCGACGACACCGATGACGAGCGTGACGACAACCGTGAAGACGGCGAGGACTCGGCGAGTGGTTCGCGCCGTCGCCGCCGCCGCGGTGGCCGCCGCCGGGGAGGCGCGCGCGATGCCGAGGGCACCGAGCGCACGCCGCACAGCGACGACGACGCGGTCGCATCGAGTCCGCAGGACGACACGCCGGCCACGCGGCCCAGTGACGACGCGCGTCAGGCGAAGCGCGATTCGTTCGTCGAGGCCGTGCGGGCCGAGATGCGCGAGATCACCGGCGACGAGCATGATCACGACGAGACGCCCGAGCCGCTCGAGGCGCCGCGCCGTGAGTCGCGCTCGAACGACGATCATGGCCGCACGTTCACCCCGGCCGTGGTCGCCAGCGACGATGACGATGACGACGATGACGACGACGGGTCGTGGTCGCAGCCCGTGCGCGAAGAGCGCATGGCCGACGAACCCGAGCCCGAGCCGCGTCCCCAGCCTGCCGCACCCGCAGCACCGCGGCCGCAGCCCGTGGCGTTCGGTCGTGGCCGGCGTCGCAACACGCCGGCTGCACCCGCGCCCGCGAGTGGTCCTGCACCGGGACCGGTCGAAGAGCCGGTCGCACAGGCCCCGAGCCCGCGCGTCATTCAGCGCGAGCCCGAGCCCGAACCGGAACCCGAACTGCCGCCGGTCGTCGATGTGACGCCGGCCGAGGTGGAACCCGAGGAGACCGAGGCCGAGCGCGAGGCCCGCATCGATGAGATGGAGAAGGCGCTCGACAACTTCGGACGGCGACGTTCGCCGGACTACGGCCGGCGCGGTCGCCGGCGCTAGGGGATCCCCAGTGATGAGGCGCCTGCTCGCTGTTCTCACCGTCATCGTGGCACTCGGGACTCCGGGTGCCGCGAGCGCGGCGAAGCCGAAGCGGGCGCCTGTCGCTCCCGCGCCCAAGGTCGTGGTGCCGGTGGTACCGGCGGCCGACAGCACGCGTGGGCGCTTCGTGAGCGAGGAAGGGTTGCGGCGCTATCTGTCGGCGCGGCTCCTCGAGCAAGGCGGCCAGCTCACCGAGGCGTTGGGCGAGTACTACCGCGCGCTCGCATTCGATCCGCGTTCGGCCGATCTGCTGGTGCGGATCAGCCAGCTGTGCGCGCAACTCGGCGACCCGTCGCGTTCCCTGGAGTTCGCCGATCGCGCCCTGGCGCAGGATCCGAACGACTGGCGCGCGCTGTGGCTGCAGGGCGCCGCGTACTTCAGCACCGGCCGGAGCGCCGAGGCACTGGGGCCGCTCGAGCGGGCCTGCGACATCGATTCCACACAGGCCGAGGTGCTGCGCACCACCGCACGGGTGGCCGAGACGCTGCGCAAGCCCGAGGTCGCCGAGCGCGCGTGGCGGCGGTTGTCGTACGTCGATCCCGAGGACGGCGAGGCGTGGTTCCAGATCGCCGCGGTGCTGGGGCGGCGGGGCGAGTTCGCTCCGGCCGAGCAGGCGCTCGAGCGCGCCATGGATCTCAATCCCACGCGGCCCGGCATGCTGTTCCTGCTCGGGTGGGTCAAGGAGAACCTGGGCAAGACCAACGAGGCCATCGAGCTGTACCAGCATCATCTCGAGGTGCATCGCGACGACGTGGGCACGCGCCGCCGTCTGGTGGGGCTGCTCATGCGCGCCGATCGCGTGCGCGACGCCTACGACGAGGCGCGTCGCGCGCAGCTCGCCGAGCCCGATGATCCCGAGGGTCTGCAAGTGATCGCTGATCTCGCCATGCGCTTGAAGCGCACCAGCGACGCCGACGCCGCGATCGCGCGCCTGCGCGCGCTGAACCCCGGGGATCCCGAGAACACCGCACGCGTCGTGGTGGTCATGGCCCGCAACGGCCGTGGCCGTGAGGCCGCGCGCATCGCCGACGAGTGGGTGCGCCAGCATCCCGGGCACCCGGCCGGGCTCGTGCTCGCGGTGCGTGCCTGGAGCGCTGCCGGTCTGCCGGACTCCGCGGTGGCGCGTGCGCGCGCCACGGTGGCGGCCATGCCGGATTCCGTCGAATCGCGCCGGCTGCTCGCGCGTGCGCTGCAGGATGCCGGCCGCTATGCCGACGCCGAACAGGAGTGGCTCGTGGTCCGCAAGCTGTTGCCGAACGAGCCTGGCGTGCTGCTCGACCTGGGCGGCTGCCGCGAACGTGGCGGCAACATCGATGGCGCCGTGGCGGCCGGACGCGAGGCGCTCAAGATGGCACCCGAGTGGGGGCCGGCGCTCAACTTCCTGGGCTACGTACTGGCCGATCACAACCGCGACCTGGGCGAGGCACGCAAGCTCATCGAGCGCGCGCTCAAGCGTGATCCCGACAACGGCGCGTATCTGGATTCCTACGGCTGGGTGCTGTACCGGCTGGGGCATCATGCCGAGGCGCGTGAGCCGCTCGAGCGCGCGATCCAGCTCACGAACGGCGACCCCGTGGTGCGCGAGCATCTGGGCGACGTGTACCACGCGCTCCAGTTGAACGAACTGGCGCGCGAGCAGTACAAGCTGGGCGCGGAGGTGAATGGCGAGAACGCGCGACGCGTCAACGACAAGTTGCGCGCGCTGCGCTGAACGCTCGTTGCTGACCCGGGTGCTGTGTGCGATGCCCCGATGAGTTGCGTGTGAGTGCACGGCGCGCGCGCGTTCACGCGCCTCACAACGGTTTGTCTTGTGAGCGCACGCGTGGCTGAGCGATGATTACGGCATCGACGTCGCTCGCGTTCGATCCTGCATCCAGCCCAGCGCGCCCCGGGTACCCTCCGGGCCGCGGGCCGGGGCAGCCCGCTCGAACGCTCGGCACCGGGCCCCTCACCGTCGATCGTTCGACCCGCACCTCGCATGGCTCCGCCGGCTGCGTCACCGCCCCTGTGGCGGCCCAGGTCCGGCCCTTCGGAATCCGGCAAGTGCTTCTACCCGAGCCACTTGGTCCGTTCTCGGACCCGGCCGCGGCCCTTCTGCGGGCCCCTCAGGGTTCACAGGTCTGGAACTTATGTCCGGCTGCGGGGTATGTCACCGCAAGTGAGGTCCCATTTGGCCCCTGACCGAGATCCCCTGCCGCCCACGATCGTGAGCTTGTCCGATGAGGACCTCATGGCGCGAGTGGCTGAGGATGATGACAGAGCCTTCACCGAACTCGTCCGCAGGTTCCAGGGACGGGTCGGTAACCTCATCAGCCGGGTGTTGAACGACCGGGAGAACGTCGACGACCTCGCGCAGGAAGTCTTCGTGCGCGTGTTCGTGCATCGCCGGAACTATCGGCGCGGCTCGAAGTTCTCGACCTGGGTGTTCACGATCGCCGCGAATCTCGCGAAGAACGAGATCCGCCGGCGGGTCCGGCGTCGCAACTGGTTCTCGCTCGATGCCCTCACCGAGGTGCTGTCCGACAGCCTGCCGCAGCTCGCGGATCCGCGCGAGGGGCGAGAGGCGGGGATGGAGCGGGAGCAGCTGCAGGGAGCCGTCGGCAAGGCCATCGCGACGGTGCCCGAGAAGTACCGGCTGGCGTTGGTGCTGCGTGACATCGAAGGCTTGTCGTACGAGGAGATCGCCGAGGTGCTCGGGTTGCCGGGCGGCACGGTGAGATCCCGCATCAATCGCGCCCGCAGCATGCTACAGCGCAAGCTCCAACCGTTCGTTCAACAACAACAGGAAGCACCATGAGGGACTTCCATGAATCGATGTGACCAGGCTCGGCAGATGTTCGGCGCGTACTGGGATGATGAGGTGACGCAGGCCGAGCGCGAGTGGCTCGATGCGCACCTGACCGGTTGCACCGGCTGCCGCTCGCAGTACGACCAGTTCGCACGCACGTTGGAGCTCGCGGGTTCGCTCGCGCGCGTCGAGACGGCGAGCGATCTGCCCGAGCGTGCGCTCGCTGCGGCTCGTCGCGCGGAGCCCGCGCCCGATCGCATCGTGGTCCCTGCGGCACGTCCGGCGTGGGTGCCGGTCGCTGCGGCCGCCGCGCTGCTCATCGTGGGCGCGCTGGTGATCCTGCCGCGCGTGCTCCCGAACGGTGCGGCCGATACGTCGCTCGCGAACCGTGATGCCAAGGTCGTGCAGCCGCGTCTGGTGGCCAGCGCCGAGCCGGCGACCGGCAGCCCGGCGCCGTCGGCCGCGCGCACCATGGACACGAACGCCATCTTCGATCACTCCGAGGACGTCGAGTTCATCCTCGACCCGGTCGTGCTGCATCGCGGCCGCGCGCAGGCGGTGTCGAACCTGCCCGAGGGCGTCCAGGGTGAGCAGACGGTGATCTCGTTCTGAGCCCGTCCGTGAACCGCATCCCCCGCGCTGCGCGCTCCGTTCGCACGAGGGGCGCGCGCGCTATTTTCTGTCTGGCTTCGCTCGCGATGCGATGTCTGGCATCGCTCGCGATGCTCGCTGCACCCGTGGCGCCGATCGTCGCGGTGGCGAGAGCTCAGTCCACGCTGTCGGCGTTCGAGGCCGATGTCGATCGCATCGCCAAGCGTGCGCGTCCGTGCATGGTCACGGTCATCGCGCAGCGTGCGGTGCTGGGCAAGAACGTGGGGCCGTCTCGCCAGCACAGCCGCGTGGGCTCGGGCGTGGCGGTGTCGGCGAATGGTGTGGTGACCACTGCGAGCGTGGTGCTGGGCGCCGAGCGCGTGTTCGTGGTGACCGAGAATCATCTGCAGGTCGAAGCACGCATCGTGGGCATGGACCCGGTGCGCAATATCGCCCTGCTCGAGCCCAAGGGGCTCGAACTGCCCAGCGTGCCGCTGGCCGCCAAGCCGGGTGCGAGTGGCGATTGGGTCATCGCGCTGGGTTCGTCGTATCGCAGCGCCCCCACGCAGTCGGTGGGCACGGTCGCCATGCGCTTCGCCGAGCCGGGCACGAGCCTGCTGCAGCTCACGAACGAGGTCTATCCGGGCAACAGCGGTGGCGCGGCGCTCAACTCGCGCGGCGAACTGCTGGGGCTCGTGCAGGGTGAACTCGGTGCGCCCGAGGCCCCCGGCAAGCGCGAGCGCGCCGAGCGGCGCCCGGGTGGCATGAGCTTCGCCATCCCGGTCGAGGATATCGTGCCGTTCCTCGATGGTCTGGCGAAGCACGGCCGCGTGCGTCACGGCATGCTCGGGGTATCCACGCGCAGCGTGTTCGTGAACGGTGCGGGCGGGCCATCCGATCGCGTGCCCATCGGCGCGCTGGTCGAGGCCGTGGCGCCCAATGGGCCTGCCGCGCGGCTCGGGCTCAAGAAGGGCGATCTCATCGTGGCGTTCAACGGCGAGAAGGTGGAGTACTCCGAGCAGCTCGCGCGCTGGGTCGCCGTGACCGGGCCCGCGAGCGAGGTGAGGCTGGTGTGGGTGCGCGACGAACTCGGTCGCGAGGGCCGCACGCGGCTCGATGAAGCGCCGAGCGCCATCCCCTCGTGGATGCGCGTCGAGGCCACGCCCGCGATCTCGGGTAGCGCCGGGCCGTCGAGCACGCCGACCGCGCTCGATGCACGCACGCCGCGCGTGGGCCGCGCGCTGCGCGAAGCCGCCGACAGCACCGCGCGTTAAGCCTGCACGCTGCGGGCAGCCTGTGTATGCTGCGCGCATGAGTAAAGACCTCGTGCTGCGATTCCCCGGTACCGCTGCCACGTCGCGCATCCATATCGCGAACGGTGGGCTCGCCAAGCTGGGTGCGTTCGTCAAGACCACCACCGGCGCGTCGCACGTGGTGTTGATCACCGATCCGCGCGTGGCGCGCTTCCATGGCGAGGCCACGTTGCGTTCGCTCCGCAAAGCCGGGCTCGCGGTGGATGCCGCGATCGTGCCCGCGGGCGAGCAGGCCAAGCGCGCGCAGGTACTGGAGCGGCTCTGGGAG
This sequence comes from Candidatus Eiseniibacteriota bacterium, assembly GCA_021414165.1. Lineage (GTDB taxonomy): Bacteria > Eisenbacteria > RBG-16-71-46 > RBG-16-71-46 > RBG-16-71-46 > JAIOPA01. The sequence continues at coordinate 4,223 of JAIOPA010000175.1, read as the reverse complement.
ACATTCGCGGCCGCCGAGCTGGGCCGTGATGGCGTGGTCGTGGCGCTGGGCGGTGGCGTGGTGGGGGATCTGGCCGGCTTCGCCGCAGCCACGTGGCTGCGCGGCGTGCGCTGGATCGGTGTGCCGACCACGGTGCTCGCACAGGTCGACGCCAGCGTGGGCGGCAAGACCGCGATCGACCTGAGTGCGGGCAAGAACCTGGTGGGCGCGTTCCACCAGCCGGCCGGTGTGCTGGTGGACCCCGAGGTGCTGGCCACGCTCTCGGCGCGGCAGCGGCGCAACGGGCTGGCCGAGGTGCTCAAGAAGGGCTTCGCGGTCGATGCGCCGCTCTGGCGCTGGTGCGAGGCCCGGCTCGATGCGCTCGCCGACGGCGAGCCGGCCGCACTGGCCGGGGCGGTGTCGCGCGCGATCGCCGTGAAGGCGCGCGTGGTCCAGGCGGATGAGCGCGAGCGTGAGGGTGGGGGCCGTACGGCGCTCAACTTCGGGCACACGCTCGGGCACGCCATCGAGGCGGTGCTGGGCTACGAGCAACTGTTGCATGGTGAAGCGGTCGCGATCGGCATGCGGGCCGCCGCCTGGCTGTCGGTGCGCTCGGCCGGGCTCAAACCCGAGTCCCAGATCCGGCTCGAGGCTGCCTTGGACCACCTGCGGCTGCCGGTACGGATGCCGAACCTACCCATGGAGCGGTTACTCGAAGCCATGAAACAAGATAAGAAGCGCGCATCAGGTGAGGTCCGCTGGGTATTGACGCCCCGGATAGGCGATGCTAGCGTGCCGCGCGCTGTGGAATCCCGACTCGTGCGTGCCGCGCTGGAGCACTCCGGTGCGCGCCCGACGCGTGCCTGAGGGCGGACCGATGCGACGAATCCTGATCCTGCACGGCCCCAACCTCCAGGCGCTCGGCACACGCGAGCCAGAGATCTACGGTCGCGTGACGCTGGACGAGGTGAACACCCGGTTGAGCACGCTCGGGCAGGAACTCGGCTGTGAGGTCGAGACCCTCCAGAGTGCGCACGAAGGGGTTCTCATCGACGCGTTGTACCAGGCCCGCGGCCGCTGTCACGGTGTGATCTTCAACCCGGGCGGCCTGACGCACACGAGTGTCGCGTTGCGCGATGCGATCGCGGGCGCCGGTCTCCCGACGGTCGAGGTGCATGTGTCGAATCCGCACGCACGTGAATCGTTTCGCCATGTCTCGCTGACCGCCGGCGTCTCGCTCGGTCTGGTCGCGGGCTTCGGCGTCGAGAGCTACGCGCTCGCTCTGCGCGGACTCCTTCAGAAGGTGGATGCTCGTGGCTAGCGCTCCGAAGCGCGGCAAGACTGCCGCCAAGTCGTCGAAGTCCCCTGCGGCGAAAGCCGCTTCGTCGAAGTCCGCTCCCTCCAAGCCTGCGGCCAAGCCCGCGAACAACGTCGCGGCGGTCTCGGCCGTCGCGGGCTTCGAACTCGCGGAACTGCGTCAGCTCATCAAGCTCGTGCAGCGCACGGGCATCGGTGAGTTGGAGATCGAATCGGGCGGACGCTCGGTGCGTATCTCGGCCAACGCGGGCTCGGGTGGCACGTGGGTCGCGGCAGCTCCCGCATCGGCGGCCGCACCGGCCGCGCGTGGCGCGGCTCCGGCGGCTGCCGCAGCGGCGGCTGCACCCGCGCCGGCGGCCGACCCCGACAGCAACCTCAAGGCGGTCACGTCGCCCATGGTGGGCACGTTCTACCGCTCGCCCGCGCCCGATGCCGATCCGTTCGTCGAGGTCGGGGACATCGTCGAGGTGGGACAGACCGTCTGCATCATCGAGGCCATGAAGCTCATGAATGAGATCGAGGCCGAGGTGAAGGGCCGTGTCGTGAAGATGCTGATCGACAATGCCCAGCCCGTGGAGTTCGGGCAGAAGCTGTTCCTGATCGAGCCGATCTGACACGGACGTCGTACGTCCCACCGGCCCCCGGGGCTCCACCCGGCCCGAGCGGACGGCGGACGAGGGACCCATGAACATCCGTAGCGTGCTCGAGAAGATGATCGCGGCGCGCGCCAGTGATCTGCACCTCAAGGCGGGTACCCCGCCGGTGGTGCGTGTCGATGGCGTGCTGTACACGCTCGATGAGCCGGCCCCGACGTCGCAGGAACTGCGCGACGTGTGCCAGCAGATGCTCAACGAGGAGCAGCGCGCACACTTCGCGACGCACCACGAGATCGACTTCGCGTTCGGTGTGGCCGGTCTGGCCCGCTTCCGCGCCAACATCTTCATGCAGCGCGGCACGCCCGCCGTGGCCTTGCGCCACGTGCCGGTCGAGGTGCCCACGCTCGATGACCTGGGGCTGCCGCCCACGATCCGCGACCTGGCGTTCTCGCCGCGCGGACTCATCCTGGTCACCGGGCGTACCGGCTCGGGCAAGTCCACCACGCTCGCGGCCATGATCGACACCATCAACCGTACGACCACGCGCAACGTGATCACGGTCGAGGACCCGATCGAGTTCCTGCACCGCGACCGCCTGTCGTTCATCCATCAGCGCGAGGTCGGTCTCGACACCGCCTCGTTCCAGGATGGACTGCGCTACGTGCTGCGCCAGGATCCCGACATCATCCTGGTCGGTGAGATCCGCAACTACGAGACCATGTCCACCGCACTCATGGCGGCCGACACCGGTCACGTGGTCATGAGCACGCTGCACACCACCGACGTCGTGCAGAGCATCCAGCGCATCATCTCGTTCTATCCGCCGCACCAGCACGATGAAGTGCGCATGGCGCTCGCCGCCAACCTGCGCGCCGTCATCTCGCAGCGCCTCATCCCACGCAAGGACGGCGCCGGCCGTATCCCGGCCGTCGAGGTCATGGTGTCCACGCCCACCGTGCGTGAGTACATCCTGGACCCCGAGCGCATCCCGTTCCTGCACACGCTCATCAGTGAAGGCGTGACGCAGTACGGCATGCAGACGTTCGATCAGAGCGTGCTCGCGTTGCTGCGCGAGGGCCTGATCACCGAAGAGGACGCGCTCAAGAACTGCAACAACCCGAACGAACTGAGCCTCAAGTTGAAGGGCATCGCGGGCACGTCGGATCGCACGTGGCAGCCCATCGAAGCCGCGGAGAGCGAGCCGGAAACCGGCGCGCCCGCGGCAGGCTCGAACCCCTCGCCGGGTGGCGGTGCCCCCGGTTCCTCTCGTCCCGACTGGATGTCGCGGGAGTAAAGGCCAAGCATGTTCAAGAAGGTACTCATCGCCAATCGCGGTGAGATCGCGCTGCGCGTCATCCGCGCCTGCCGCGAACTCGATATCGCCACCGTGGCCGTGTTCAGCGAAGCCGACCGTGACAGCCTGCACGTGCGTCTGGCCGACGAATCGGTGTGCATCGGACCGCCGGCCCCGGCGCAGTCGTACAACCACATCGCCCGCCTGATCGCGGCCGCCGAGGTCACGGGCGCCGACGCGATCCATCCGGGCTATGGCTTCCTGTCCGAGAACGCGCACTTCGTCGAAGTCTGCGGATCGTGCGGGTTCACGTTCATCGGCCCCACGCCCGAGATGATCCGTCGCATGGGCGACAAGGCCGAGGCCAAGCGCACCATGAAGGCCGCGGGCCTGCCCATGGTGCCGGGCAGCGACGGCATCATCACGGACATCGAGGAAGCCGTGTCGATCGCGCGCGAGATCGGGTTCCCGGTCATCGTGAAGGCGTCGGCCGGCGGCGGTGGCCGCGGCATGCGCATCGCGTGGGACGAGAAGCAGCTGCGCATGGGCTTCGGTATCGCGCAGGCCGAGGCCGGCGCGGCGTTCAACAACAACGCGGTGTACCTCGAGAAGTACATCACCAAGCCGAGCCACATCGAGATCCAGCTGTTCGGTGATGGCAAGGGCAACGTGGTGCATCTGGGCGAGCGCGAGTGCAGCGTGCAGCGCAACCACCAGAAGCTCATCGAGGAAGCCCCCAGCTCGGTGCTCACGCCCGAGCAGCGCAAGACCATGGGCGAGTTGGCCGCACGCGGCGCCGCCTCGATCAACTACCTGAATGCCGGCACCATGGAGTTCCTGTACGACGAGGACGGCTCGTTCTACTTCATGGAGATGAACACGCGCATCCAGGTCGAGCACCCGGTCACCGAGGAGGTCACGGGCATCGACCTCGTGAAGGAGCAGATCCTCGTGGCGGCCGGTGAACCTATGTCGTTCACGCAGGACGACGTCACGATCCGTGGCCACGCGATCGAATGCCGCATCAACGCCGAGGA
>JAIOPA010000174.1 GCA_021414165.1 Candidatus Eiseniibacteriota bacterium | reverse complement strand
GAGTCCGCACGTGATCACCAGATCACTCACTGCGAGCTGGCTAACGGGTGCGGCCACCTCGAGGTCCTCACGCGTCGCGCCACGCCGACCGGCACCGCGCACACTCGAACCCACCAGATAGCGGCCGGGCGGCAGCGTCTCCACGAACTCGGCCACGCGCAGCCCCGTGGCGTTACACGCCGACGGCGACAAGACGCGCCGGATGCGGGCGACCTCCTGGTAGGTGCTGTCGAGCACCACGAGATCGGCCGCGAGCGAATCCGCGGGTCCGCCGGGTGAGGCGATCCCCGCGAACAGACTGGGCCTGCCGTCGGTGCCCTCGAACAACGCGAGCTGCGAGCGCACCTCGAGCGGCTTGGCCCCCGGAGGCAGTTTGGGGAACAGGCCACGTAGGCCATGCGTGGGCACCAGCCCCGAGCGCGCAACCGAGTCGGCGTCGGGCACCGGGGCCATGTCGGCCTCGAGCGAGACCGGCAGCTCGTAGCGTTCGGACAACCTGCGGTCGTGCATCGTCACGGTCATGCCGAGCGCGCGATAGCCCCACACCAGTACGTTGACCGGGAACAGCACGTGGTTGCCCGCGCCACCGGCCGAGGTGTGGCCGTAGAGCGACGTGCCGATGGGGTTGTACGCCACGCTGTCGGGCGGGCCGTAGCGCACGTACACCTCGCCACGCTCGTCCCACTCGCGACGCTGCGGGTCGTAATAGAGGAAGTACGCCTGCGCCACACGCGACCAGTACTCGAGCTGGGCCTCGTTCTCGGGCGTGCCCAGGTCGGGTTCGTGCTCACGCCAGAAGCGCCGCGCGTATTCCGCGCGGTTCGCATCGGGCAGGCGGTTGTACTCCATGGTGTCGCGTTCGCTCGCGAGCGGCGCGAAGTCCTCGAAGCGCGCACGTACGCTGCGGCGCAGCCGGCGCAGCGCATGATGGAACAGGCTGTCGGCGCCCTCGACATCGCCGCCACGCCAGCGCGTGCTGGCGGCGGCCAGCATGGCATCGGCGCGCGCACGATCGGCGCGCAGCGCGTGCTCGGCGGCATCGCGCGCCGAGGGCAGCTCGCCGCGCTCGACCTGGAGCGCCGACAACATGAGCCACGCCTCGACGTAGCTGGTGTCCAGCCGGCCCGCGGCGGCGAAGTGCTCCACCGCGCGTTCGAGCGAACGCTTCTCCAGGTACTTGAGCCAATCGCGGCGCCAGGCCTGCGCCAATCCGTAACGCGCTTGTGCGTCATCGGGCGCCAACGCCAGCGCGCGTTCATAGCGGCGGCGCGACTGCTTGATGAACCCGGCCTGGTAGTACGCACGCGCCAACACGAGCTGGATGTCGATGCGATCGGGCGCGAGGGTCACCGCACGCTCGAGCGCCTGGATCGCCATGCGGCGGCCCTCGATGGTGCGCAGCAGCAGCTCGTGCTCGGCGCGGTCGCGCAGTTCGGTGGCCTGTTCGTCGCGGCTCCGCAGTGGCGCGGCAGCGGACACGGGCAACGCCGTGCCCAGGAGAGCGGCGGCGAGCAGGAACGAACAGAGGAGCGACTCGAGGACTCGGGTCATGCGGCGGGGATCCCAGGCGCCGGTCGCCACGCAAGGTGCGGCCGGGGCCGGCTGCACGCCCGGTGTGCCGGAGCCGCCGCGAGTATCGGCCCGGCGGCGAACCAAGGTCAACGGCGAATCGGCTGTGGCCGCGCCCCGGATGCCGGTGGCTGGGCGGGCCCGATGGTGATGAGCGTGTCCTGCGGCGGCGCCTGGCAAGGCGGGTTGCCGGCCGCAGCTGCCGGACAATGCTCGCAGCCCGACGACTTGCCGCGCCGGCGCCACCACCGCATGGCCAGCCACACGGCGGCCGCCAGCACGATGAGCAGTGCGATCGTCTCCTGCACGCCCGGGAGGTTCATGAGCCCAACCCCAACGCGCGACCGGCCTGGAACACCACGAACGACGCCAGCCACGCGAGCGAGTTCATCATGACGAGCATGAGGATCGGCCAACGCCATGAGTTGGTCTCGCGCCGCACCACGGCCACGGTCGACATGCACTGACACGCGAGCACGTAGAACACCATGAGGCTGATCCCGATGAGCGGCGTGTAGGCCCGCTTGCCGGTGCGCGGATCGACCGCGTCGCGCATCTGCTGGCGCAACGAACTGTTGTCCTCATCGGCGTCGCTCAGGTGGAACACCGTGGCCATGGTGCTCACCATGACCTCGCGTGCCGCGAGCGAGGTCACGAGCCCGATGCCGATGCGCCAGTCGAACCCGAGCGGCGCGATGGCCGGCTCGATCGCCCGGCCCACGCTGCCCGCGAACGAGTGCTCGAGCCGCACGCCGGCCAGATCGCGCTAGAGCGCGCGCACCGCGGTGGCATCGTTCGCGGCCTGCGCGGCCGTGAGCTGGGCCTCGAGCGGCGCCGAGGCGGCCGTGTGGCGCGGGTACGAGCCCAGGAACCACAGACAGATGGACGTGGCCAGGATCACCGTGCCGGCCTTGCGCACGAACAGCAGTGAACGATCGCGCACGCCCGGCAACACCGAGCGCCACGACGGCATGCGATACGGCGGCAGTTCCATGACGTAGAGCGGCTTGCCACCCTTGAGCACGGTGCGCTTGAGCACGAACGCCACGCCCACGGCCACGAGCACGCCGAGCAGGTACATGGAGAACAGCGTGATGCCCGGCAGCGTGACCGGACCGATCCACACGTTGGGTACGAACGCGCCGATCAAGAGCGCGTAGACCGGCAGCCGGGCGCTGCACGACATGAACGGGGCCACCATGATGGTGGTGAACCGGTCGCGGCGGTTGTCGATGGTGCGCGTGGCCATGATGCCGGGGATCGCACACGCGAACGACGACAAGAGCGGGATGAACGCACGGCCCGAGAGCCCGACCCTGCCCATGAGGCGGTCCATGATGAACGCGGCGCGTGCCATGTAACCGCTGTCCTCGAGCACACTGATGAACAGGAACAGGATCGCGATCTGCGGGATGAACGTGAGCGTGGTACCCACCCCGGCGATCACACCGTCCACGAGCAGCGACCGGAGCGGGCCATCGGGCATGATCGCCGTCACCAGGCCGGCGAAGCGGCCCACGAGGAGCGACCGGAGCGGGCCGTCGGGCATGATCGCCGTCACGAGGCCGGCGAAGCGGCCCACGAGGAAGTCGATCAAGTCCATGGCCGGCTGGGCCCACGCGAACACCGACTGGAACGTGGCGCCCATGAGCAACAGGAACAGGATGGGCCCTGCCACGCGGTGCGTGAGCACGCGATCGATCCGGTCGCGCAGCAGGTCGCGGCGCTGCTCCGGTGCGGCCACGGCGCGCGCGACGATGGTGTGGATCGTCTCGTAGCGGCCCTCGACGTCGTCGCCACGCCAGCCCGGCGAGTGCAGGTCGAGCCGCTTGGCCAGGATGCGCGCGTCCTCGAGCACGTCGATCGGCGTGTGGCGCGCGATCGCATCGTCCTCGCCGTCATCGAGCAGGATCGCGAGAGCGAAGTCATCGCGCGCGCGCTCCGGCATGAGCGGATGGCGCGGCAGGCGCTCGTCGAGCCGCTGCAGCACGCGCGTGAGATGCGGCGGCCACTCGCGGAAGCGCAGCGTGGACGGCTCGATGTCGCGGTCCATGAGCCGCCGCAGGTGCCCCAGTCCCTCACCGCGCGCGGCCGAGATGCCGATCACCGGCACGCCGAGCGCGCGTGACAGTTCGTCCTGGTCGATCGTGATGCCCTCGGCTGCGGCCGCATCCATCATGTTGAGCACGAGGATCATGGGCCGGCCCAGTTCGAGCACCTGGAGCGCCAGGTACAGATGGCGTTCGAGATGCGTGGCGTCGACCACGAACAGGATCACATCGGGTGGCGGCGTGTCGTCCTGCAACCCCAGCAACACGTCGCGGACGATCACCTCGTCGGGCGAGTTGGGATGCAGGCTGTAGCTACCCGGCAGGTCCAGCACCTCGACGCGACTGCCGCTCGGCAACTCGCACAGCCCGGTCTTCTTCTCGACCGTGACTCCGGGGTAGTTACCGACGCGCTGCCGCAGGCCGGTGAGCGCGTTGAACAACGTGCTCTTGCCCGCGTTGGGATTGCCCAGGATCGCGATGCGGCGAAGCGCAGGCGTGCTGGGCGCGACCGTTTCGGTGGCCGCGGGATCGTCAGCGGGTGACATGGATGAGTCCCGCCTCCGACTTACGCAGTGACAGATGGACCCCGCGTGCGGTGAACTCGATCGGGTCACCCATGGGCGCGCGGCGCACGAGCTCGAGGGCGGTGCCGGGCACGAGCCCAAGCTCCATGAGGCGGCGGCGCACCGCGGGCTCGCCTTCGAGTCGAGCGATCACCGCGCGCTCGCCCGGCATGAGCGCGTCGAGCGTTTCGCCGGCGCTCGGGGGCACCGGCTCGGTCACACGCCGGTCCGCTCGGCCGAGTCGCCGATGTCGCGCACGAGCGAGTCACGCAGACAGCTGGTCTGGCAGACCGCGCACGCATCGGGGCTGTGATCGGTGCACTCGTGCGGCGTGGCGCGGTAGGCCTGCAGCAACGCGCGCGCGGCCGGATGCTCGGAGCGCAGGAACGACGTGAGCCGCAGCAGTTCGACCGACACCTCGGGCGAGACGAGATGCTCGATCATGCAGGCGTCCTCGCTGGCGATCGCCTCGCTCACGCCCAGGATCTCGGTGAGGAACCGCGTGATCACGAGCCGGCTCGACTCGGTGCGCTCGGCCAGCCGCTGACCGCTCACGGTGAGCTCGACACAGCCGTACTTCTCGTGCGAGATGAGCCCGCGCGTCTGAAGCGAGCGCAGCATGGAGGTGACGCCACTCTTGGACACACCCAGATGCGTGGCGATGTCACCCACGCGAGCGTGGCCCTTCTCGGTCTTGAGGCTCGCCACGGCCTGGAGATAATGGGCCATGGAATGCGACACTTCCTTCTCGCCGAATCGCTTCCAGAGATCCATGTACGCGCGACTCCTGCGGGGCAGGCCCCGCGGTGCTCGCCGGTCGCGTGGTGGGCCCCTGGCCCGCTCGCGCCCAGCCTCCTCAAGATTGTTGAGGTAGCTTAACTGGCGAGGCGGTGGGCTGGCAACCTGTTGTGCGGGAGGGCCTGCCGGGCGGCCGGACGGGTCGCCGGAAGCCGCCCCATGACAAGCACTTCGCGGCCGTCATGCAGGTACTGACGCAGGGGCGGCCATGGGCTAGACTCTCCGCTCCCACGACCGCCCCCCGGAACCCCCGATGCCCCTCGGCACCTCGCCCTTGCACCATTCGGACCGTCAGGCCACCCCCCTGCTGCCGCTGCTCGTCACGGCCGCGGCGGTCGTGTGCGCTCTGGCCTATAGGCCGTCGCCGTGCGCGGCCGATGGCGTGCCGCTCGCGCCCAGCGTGACCGAGGCGCAGTCCGCACCGGTGGTGAGTCCCGACGGCCGTGGTGCCGCGATCGTGAGCTACAAGACGAGCGCTTCGCGCGCCGGTGCGGTGCACGTTGGCCCCGATGGCGTGGCCGACCAGCGGCTCACATTCTCGCCACTCACGCTGCCCTTCGAACTCGAGCCCGCGCAGCCGCTGCGGGCTCAGGCGAGCGGCGACAGCGCGGTGTTGTTCGTGGCCGATCTGGCACAGGCCGGTGGCCCAGCGGTCACGCGGCTGCGCGACCAGGGCGTGCCCGTCGCGGGGCAACCCGTGTCGCTGGCCATGCCGCTGCGGCGGCCGGCGATCGTGCCGGGCGCCAACGGCCGCACGCTGCTGATCGCCATGGATGCCGATGCGACCTCGTTCTGGACGCTGCGCATCGCGGTGCTCGCGGCCGACGGCCTGCTGGAGTCCGCGGTCGAACTGCCCTCGACGCGCCAGTTCTTCTACGGCGATGTGATCGCCGCCTGCAGCGATGGCGCGGGCGGCATCCTGGCCGCCATGCCCTACTACGATGCGGCCGTGACCGGCAGCAAGGACGTGGGCATCTTCCGTTATGCCGCCGATGGCTCGCGCCCCTGGGGCGACACGGTGCGGCCGCTCGCGATCGCCGCGCGTGACCAGGTCGACGTGCAGGTGGTGCCGGACGGTGTGGGCGGCATGTTGATCGCGTGGACCGACCCGCGCGTCATCGCCAACTCGAACGACATCTATGCGCACCGTGTCGACTCGTTCGGCCAGCGCAACGAGGACTTCGGTTTCTACGGCACGCCCATCTGCAGCGCACCGGGCGTGCAGAGCCAGCCGCGCATGATCGGCGACGGCACGGGCGGCGCCTGGATCGTGTGGTACGACCAGCGCGCCTCGCTCGATGGCGACCTGCGCTTCTCGCACCTGCTGGGCGACGGCACACTGGCCGCGGGCTTCACGAACCAGGGCAGCGTGCTGTGTGATGCGCCGGGCGTGCAGCGCGAGGCCGCGATCGCGGGCGATGGCGCAGGCGGACTGTTCGTGGTGTGGCGCGACGAGCGCAGTGGCGATGCCGATGTGTATGCGCAGCACATCGCCGCCAACGGCAGCCCGGCCGCAGGCTGGGATGCGAACGGCCGCGCCGTCGTGGTGGCCGCGGGCGCGCAGGATCAGCCGGCCATCGCGTCCGTACGCGCCGGCCGCGCGGTGGTGGCGTGGCGCGATGCGCGCGCCGGAGCGGCCACGCGCATCTACACCAGCGCGCTCGTCGATGCCGCGACCACCGCGGTGCCACCGGCGCCGGCGAGCAGCGTGCGCCTGAGTGCGGAGCGCGCGATGCACGGCGCGGCAGTGGTGCGCGTGACGCTGCCCACCGCAAGTAACGCCACGCTGGAGCTGCTCGATGTGACCGGGCGGCGGCTCGTGAGCACGCGCCTGCAGGGCCCGCTCTCGGGCGAGCGCGTGTCGCTGGGCGATGCGCTGCTGCCAGGGCTCTACTTCGCCCGGCTCCGCAGCGCCGATGCCACGGCACACGCCCGGCTCACGGTGACGCGTTGAGGCCGCACGCCACGGCCGTGGCGGTGACCGGCGTTGCGTCACGGGCAGAAGCCCTCGCGCTCGCTCCCGGCCTGCGCATACTCGATGTGCGCTCGACCGAGGCGTTCGCGCACGGCCATTTGCCGCTCGCGGGCCATTGTCCGCCCGAGGCGTTCGCACTGCGACGCATGGAGCTGCCCGCGCGCAACGTGCCCGTGCTCACCGTGCATGACGATCCACGGCTCGCGTTCGAGGCCGCAGAGCAACTCGCACCGCTCGGCTTCGAGCGGGTCCTGTGGCTCGATCGCGCGCTGGCGCAAGAACCCACCGGACACGCCGACCGTTCGCCCGCGGCGCGTCTCTGGTCGCCGAGCCGGTTCCTCGAACGCGTCACGCCACAGCTGCGCGTGGGACGCGCGCTCGACCTGGCGAGTGGCTCCGGTCGTGCGGCGGTGCACCTGGCACTCGCGGGCTTCACCGTGGAGGCGTGGGACGTGGACGCCACCGCCCTGACGCTGGCCGAGGCCTTCGCGAGCCGCCATGGCGCGCGCATCACCACGCGCGTGTGCGATCTCGAGACCGGCACGCTCGCGGTACCCGAGCCCGGGTTCGATGTGATCGTGGTGATCCGTTATCTGCACCGGCCGTTGTTCCCGTGGATCGAGCGCGCGCTCGCCCCGGGTGGTGCGCTCGTCTATGAGACCTTCCGGCGCGGACAGGAGCAGTTCGGTCATCCGCGTCGCGACCGGCACTTGCTCGAGCCCGGAGAACTCTGCAACGCGTTCCCGGGATTGCGCATCGAAGTCCACGAGGAGGACGCGCCCGGGACCCCGCCGGTCATGGCCCGGCTCCTCGCCCATCGGCCCAGCGAGCCGCGCTGAGCAAGCCCATCCCCGTTGGTGCCCCCACGCGGTGGCGTTCGTGACCCTCGCGTGGCCCTTTCCCTCCCCGACCTTATAGAGTGACCGGATGACCCGACCCTTCCATGACCGCCTTGCCGGCTCCGCCCGCGCCTCGCTGTTCGTGACTGTCCTGTTCGTGCTCGCCGGTTGTGGCGGCAAGGGGGCCGGCCCCGGCGGCAAGGGCGGCTTCGCCATGCCGCCTGCGCCGGTCGAGGTGGCCGAGGTGCGCGCGACCGCCGTGCGCGATCTGTTCCGGGCCCTCGGCTCGCTCGACGCGCTGCAGGAGGCCGACATCGTGGCCGAGGTGTCGGGCCGTGTCCTGGCGTTGCCGTTCCCCGAGGGCCGCTCGGTGGATTCCGGTGCGGTGCTCGCACGGCTCGATGACCGCGAGCTGCGCGCGCAGCGTGACCGCGCGTCGGCCGCGCTCGCGCTGGCCAGGTCCGAGGCCAAGCGCGTCGAGGACCTGTATGCCCGCGACGTGGTGTCGCCGCGTGAACGCGATGAATCACGCGCCTCGCTGGCGGCCGCCGAGGCCGAGCTGGCGCTGCAGCAGACGCGCTTCGACCGCACCACCGTGCGCGCGCCGTTCACGGGCGTGACCGGACGGCGGCTCGTGTCGGCCGGTGCCGTGGTGCGGGTGAACGACCCCGTGGTGCATCTGGCGCGGCTCGATCGCCTGCGTGTGCAGTTCGCCGTGCCCGAACGCTATGCCGGTGTGCTGCGCGCGGGCGCCAAGGCGACCGTGCAGGTGACCGCGTGGCCGGGGCAGGACTTCCCCGCGTGGGTCACCGTGGTGGAGCCGAGCATCGACCCCAAGACACGCACGTTCACGGCCGTGGCCGAGGTGCGCAATCTGCGCGAGCGCCTGCGCCCCGGCATGTCGGCCAGCGTGAGCGTGTCGCTCGCCGAGCGCGTGCGCGCGCTCACCGTGCCCGACGAGGCCGTGCTGGCCGAGGGCGATCAGGCGTTCGTGTACAAGGTGGGCGCCGACAGCACCGTGGCACGCGTGCCGGTCACGCTAGGCACCCGCGATGCGGCCCGCGTCGAGATCGTGAACGGGCTCGCCGAGGGCGACCACGTGGTGAGCGCCGGACACCAGAAGCTCTACCCGGGCGCCAAGGTCATGCCGGTCGTGAGCGCGGCCCCGGCCGACAGCCTCAAGTCGTCCACGGCCAACGCGGCGGGTCACTGAGCGCATGAAGATCTCCGACCTGTCGATCCAGCGGCCCGTCCTCGCGACGGTCATGAGCCTCACGCTGTTGCTGTTCGGCCTGCTGTCGCTCATGCGGCTGCCGGTCCGCGAGTATCCCGACATCGAGTCGCGCGTCGTGAGCGTGACCACGATCTATCGTGGCGCGAGCGCGCAGGTCGTGGAGACCGAGATCACCGACCCGATCGAGGAGCAGCTCCTCTCCACGCTCGAGGGCGTGAAGCTGCTCACGTCCAGTTCACAGGAGCAGGTCTCGCGCATCACGGTCGAGTTCGAACTCAAGCGCGACGTGGAGCAGGCCGCGAACGATGTGCGCGACCGCGTGGCGCGGGTGCGTGGCGAACTGCCCACCACGGCCGATGACCCGATCGTGGCCAAGCAGGACGTGAACGCGCAGCCGATCATGTGGCTGTCCGTGAATGGCCAGGGCTTCAGCGTGCTCGAACTGTCGGACGCCGCGCGCAACCTGCTCGTGGAGCGGCTGCAGCGCGTCGAGGGCGTGGGCTCGGTGTTCGTGGGCGGCGAGCGCAAGTACGCCATGCGCATCTGGCTCGATCCGCTGCGGCTCGCCGCGCGCAACCTCACGGTGGCCGATGTCGAGCGCGCGCTGCGCACCGAGAACGCCGAGATCCCGTCGGGCCGCATCGAGGGCCGCGGCCGCGAGTTCGCGGTGCGTACCCGGGGCGATCTCGATACGCCCGAGGAGTTCGGCGACATCGTCATCGCGAACGAGGCCGGCAATGCCGTGAAGCTGTCCGACGTGGCCGACGTGAAGGTGGGCGCCGAGGACGAACGCACCGTGGTGCGCTACAACGGCGTGCCGTCGGTGGGCGTGGGCGTGGTCAAGCAGCAGAAGGCCAGCACGGTCGACGTGGCCAAGGCGGTGCGCGCCGCGCTGCCGCAGATGCAGGAAGCACTGCCCGGCGGCATGAACCTGGTGATCGCGTACGACTCGAGCACGTTCATCGAGGACGCCATCCACGAGGTGCTCGTCTCGCTGTTCATCGCCATCGGACTGGTGTTCCTGGTCACGTTCCTGTTCCTGCGCTCCATGCGCGCCACGCTCATCCCGGCGCTCGCGATCCCGGTGTCGGTGATCGGCACGTTCACCGCCACGTACTTCCTGGGCTACAGCCTCAACATCCTCACGCTGCTGGCGCTGGTGTTGGCCATCGGAC
>JAIOPA010000173.1 GCA_021414165.1 Candidatus Eiseniibacteriota bacterium | reverse complement strand
GGTCACTCCGGTGGTGCCCCGCGCCCGCGCATGATGCGCGTCCGGCAGGTGTGCCCCTGCCTCACCCTTCACTTTCGACACAAGGAGCAATCCCTTGTCCAGCAACGGATTTCCCGACATCGTGATCCTCTCGGGCGCACGTACGCCCATGGCTGAGTGGGTGGGCGGCAAGCGTGGTGACGGACAGAACGGCGGCGCGCTCGCGAGCGTCTCGGCGATCGATCTGGGCGCCTCGGCGGCTCGCGCCGCACTCGACCGCGCCGACGTGGCGCCGAGCCGCATCGATCACGTGGTCATGGGTAACGCGCTGCAGACGTCGGCCGACGCCATCGATGGCGCGCGTCACGTGGGGCTCAAGGCCGGCGTGTCCGACGAGTGCCCGGCACTCACGGTGAACCGTCTGTGTGGCTCGGGCCTGCAGTCGGTGGTCACCGCTGCGCAGCTGCTGCAGCTGGGTGAGGCGTCGTATGTCATTGCCGGCGGCATGGAGAACATGAGCCAGGCGCCGCACGTGCTGCGTGGCGCGCGGGGTGGCGTCAAGCTCGGGCCCGGCCCGCAGCTCGAGGACTCGCTGTTCGCCGCACTCAAGGACAGCTACTGCGGCTTCTTCATGGCGCAGACCAGCGACAACCTGGCGCGCAAGTACGGCATCTCGCGTCAGCAGCAGGACGAGTTCGCGCTGCGCTCGCACGAGCTGGCGAACACCGCCAACAACAACGGCCGCTTCGCGCAGGAGATCGCGCCGGTCGAGGTGAAGGCTGGCAAGAAGAGCATCATGGTCGAGAAGGATGATCACCTCTTCCCCGGCACGAGCATCGATCGTCTGGCCGCACTGCCCGCCGCGTTCGGTCCCGAGTCCATGGTGTCGGCCGGCAACGCGTCGGGCATCGTCGATGGCGCCGCCGCGCTGGTCATGACCACGGGTGCGAACGCGCAGAAGGACGGCAAGAAGCCGCTGGGCTATGTGCGCGGTTGGTCGTACGTGGGCGTCGATCCGTCGGTCATGGGTTTCGGCCCGGCGCCCGCGATCCGCAAGGTGCTCGAGCGCACCGGCATGAAGCTCGACCAGATCGACCTGTTCGAGATCAATGAGGCCTTCGCCGGCCAGTACCTGGCGGTCGAGAAGGACCTGGACCTCGATCGCGACAAGGTCAACGTGAACGGCGGCGCGATCGGCCTGGGCCACCCGCTGGGTGCCACGGGTACGCGTCTCATCTACACCGCGCTCGTGGAGCTGGGCCTGCGCGGCAAGAAGTACGGCATCGCGTCGGCGTGCATCGGTGGCGGCCAGGGCATGGCCGTACTGGTCGAGCGCGCCTGATCCCCGTGTCCCCGCGCGGCACCCGCCGCGCGGGGCACCCCCTTCTGCGGGTCGTCGGAGTGAAACGATGAGCGAAGCGAAGAGCCTGCCCACGTCGAGCGAAGCGAAGAGCCTGCCAACGTCGAGCGAAGCGAAGACGTCTAATGAGCGTGACCTGATCCACGACTGGAACGAGGCCGGCGAGCGTTGGGAGAAGCCGGCG
>JAIOPA010000240.1 GCA_021414165.1 Candidatus Eiseniibacteriota bacterium | reverse complement strand
GGACTGCCCGCCGACCAGTCGGGCGACCTCGAGCCGTGCGGACCCGATCGCATCGCGCGCCGCGTCGCCGCGTGCATGCACGCTCGAGGCATTGCCGAAGCGCTCACCGAGCCATGGCAACATGGCCTGCACCACATCGGGGGCAGGCCGCGTCGTCGCGGCGTGATCGGCGTAGACGCGCATCATGCGGGCGCGCCGACCCCGGACAACGTGGCGATGCTGATGCGCTGCGCGAGCGCACCGGCGATGGTGCGGAACGCCGCTGCGGCCTCGCTGTCGGGCTGCGCGGCCACGATCGGCGCGCCGCTGTCGCCACCCTTGCGGACCGCGGGCTCGATCGGCAACGCGCCCAGGAACGGCATGCCCATGGCGAGCGCGCGGTCACGCGCCTCGCCGGTCGAGAAGATGTCGTGACGCGTGGAGCAGTTGCCGCACATGAAGTAGCTCATGTTCTCGATCAGCCCCAACACCGGCACCTGGAGCTTCTCGAACATGCGCACGGCCTTCACGCTGTCCTCAATGGCCACCATGCTCGGCGTGGTCACGATGACCGCACCGGTCACCACCGTCTGCTGGATGAGCGACAGCTGCACGTCACCCGTGCCCGGAGGCAGATCGACCACGAGGTAATCGGAGCCCGACCAGTCGACGTCGGACAAGAAGCTCTTGATGGCGCCATGCAGCATGGGACCGCGCCACACCACGGCCTCGCCCGCATCGACCAGCAGGCCCATGGACATGAACCGGATGCCGTGCGCTTCGACCGGCATGATCTTGCCGTCCTTCTGGTACGGCTGGCGCTGCACGCCCATCATGCGCGGCAGGTTCGGCCCATAGATGTCGCCGTCCAACAGGCCCACGCGCGCGCCGGTCTGCGCCAGCGCGATGGCCAGATTGGCGGCCACGGTGCTCTTGCCCACGCCACCCTTGCCCGAGCCCACCGCGATCACGTGGCCCACGCCCTCGAGCGCCTTGCGATCGGCCGAGGGGTCCTTGGGCTTCCGCACGCGGCTCGTGGTCGTCATGTCGATGTCCGTCACGCCGGGAATGGCCATGACCGCCTTGCGGCAGTCGGCCTCGATCTCGGACTTGAGCGGACACGCGGACGTGGTGAGCACCAGCGTGAACGACACGCGCCCGCCGTCGACCGCCACGTTCTCGATCATGCCAAGGGTGACGAGGTCGCGGTGCAGGTCGGGG
>JAIOPA010000239.1 GCA_021414165.1 Candidatus Eiseniibacteriota bacterium | reverse complement strand
GTTCGAACCGGCGCCCGGCAGCAGCGTCGCGATCGTCGAAGCGGCGGTGGCATACGCACCGTCGTTCTGCACACCGTAGTCCTCAGCGGCGAGCTGGAACGTGTGCATGTTCGCCTTCACGGAGCCTTCCTTCGCGCGGTTCTGCATGGCGATGAAGTTCGGGATCGCGATGGCGGCAAGGATACCGATGATCACGACCACGATCATCAGCTCGATCAGCGTGAAGCCCTTCTGCGACTTGGTCATGATCACAGCCTCCCTTGAGGGTTCTTGTGCGGCATTCGTCCGGCGATTGACCGGGTCCGCGTCTTATCCGCAATCCCTGTGCCATCGCGGTATGGCACGGCGGTTTGTCTCGACTTCGTGTAGTCCCAACGAGTTGCGGACTTCGTGAGAAGTACTTCCCAGCCTTCTCGCAGCCCGGGGGCGGGCGGAATCCAACCGCCCCCGGTCAAACCCATGCAGTTCGCACGACCCCTAGGCAGCGTGCTCGTCACCCTCGGACATGATGTCGTCGATGTCGTGAGCACCGCCCGCACCCTTGCCCGGCTTCTCCAGGCCATAGCCGATCAGCTTGCGGTAGAGCGTCGAGGCGTTGATGCCCAGCAGCTCGCTCGAGCGCTTCTTCTGCCAGCGGGTGAAGTTGAGCACCTTGAGGATGTACTCCCGCTCCAGCTCCTCGAGCGTCATGGTCGGCGTATCGATGACCAGGCTGCCCTTCTGGCTGTGGCCAAAGCGGATCTTGTCCGGCAGGTCCTCGGAGTTGATGACGCCGCCCTCGTCCAGGATCATCGAGCGCTCCATGACGTTCTCGAGCTCGCGGACGTTGCCCGGCCAGTCGTACTTCATGAGCAGTTCCAACGCGTCCTTGTTGACCGTCTTCATCGTGCCGCCCTTGGCGTGGCGCTTGAGGAAGTGGTCCACGAGGAGCGGGATATCGTCACGGCGCTGGCGCAGGGCCGGCATCCGCAGCGGGATCACGTTCAAGCGGAAGAACAGATCGGCGCGGAAGCGGCCCTCGGCCACCTCACGCTCCAGATCGACGTTCGTGGCGGCCACGAGACGGCAATCGATCTTGATCGGCTGCGTGCCGCCGACCGGGATGATCTCGCGCTCCTGCAGCGCACGGAGCAGCTTCACCTGCGTCGCGAGCGGCATCTCGCCCACTTCGTCCAGGAAGAACGTGCCACCCTCGGCGACCTGGAACAGACCGGGCGAATCCTTCACGGCACCCGTGAACGAACCCTTCACGTGGCCGAACAGGTTCGACTCGAGCAGGTCGCGCGGGATCGCGCCGCAGTTGATGCTCACGAACGGACCCGAGTTGCGACGGCTGCGATAATGGATCTCGCGCGCGATGAGCTCCTTACCGGTGCCCGACTCGCCCTGGATCATGATCGTCGCTTCGCTGTCGGCGACCTTGTCGACCATCTTGAAGACCTTCACCATCTCCTCGGACGAACCGATGATGGCCTTCTCTTCATGGCCCTTCTTGAGCTCGCGCTTCAAGAACTGGTTCTCGTTCTTGACCTTGCGGATCTCGAGCGCATTGCGAACGGCCAGACGGATCTCGTCGTTCTTCGCGTTCTTGAGCAGGTACTGGAACGCGCCCATGTTCACGGCGTCGATCGCGGACTGCTGGGACGCATAGGCCGTCATGAGCACGACCGGGATGTTCGGGTCATGCTTCTTGATGCCCTGCAGGAGCTGGATGCCGTCCATTCCCGGCATCTTGATGTCGCTGATCACGACATCGAAGGGCTCCATGCGGATCTTGTCGAGCGCGTCCCGCCCGCTGTTCACGGTCGTGACCTGGTAGCCCTCCTTGCGCAGCACGATCCCCAGGAACTGGGTCATGCTCTGTTCGTCGTCGACCACCAGGATCTTCTCGGCCGCCATGACATCACCTCGCTGTGAACGGGACTCGATGACTACGCCGCCGCAGTCAGCGCCACCACTGCGCCGGGCAGCATCACCCGTGCAGTCGTGCCCTGACCGGCCACGCTTTCGAGGGTCAGGACGCCACCGTGGCGCTCGACGATCCGCTGTGCGATCGCGAGCCCCAGGCCGGTCCCTCCCCGCTTGGTTGTGAAAAACGGTTCCCCGACCCGATGAAGATCATCGGCCGGGATGCCGGGACCATCGTCCCGGAACTCCACTGCGATGTGGTCCGCACCCCGCGCCACCCACGTGATCGTGAGCGTGCCGCGTTCGCCGAGCGCCTCGAGCGCATTGGCGGAGAGGTTGAGCCACACCTGACGCATCTGCTCCGGGTCCAGGGACACCTTGGCGCCCTCGGGGCCCGGCACGAAGTTCACCCGCACCTGCTCGCCCAGCCGCGGATCGTGCCGCAGCAGGTTCGCGAGGTCGTTCAGGTGGTCCTGCAGCATGACCGGCTCGAGCGCGAGATCGCGCTCACGCGAGTAGCTCAGGAGATCGGTGACGAACTTGTTGAGCCGCGCGGATTCGCGCGCCACGAGGTCCATGAGTTCGGCCGACTCGCCCTCGAGCTTGAGCTCTCGCTGCAGCACCTCGACCGAACCGCTGATCGGCTTCAGGCCATTGCGCAGCTCGTGCGCGATGCCGGCCGCGAGCGCGCCCACCTCGGCGAGCGTCTCGTTGCGGCGCGCGCGGCGCTCCATGTCACGCACGTCGGTGAGATCCTGGAACACCGCCACGACACCCGTGCGCTCGCCCTCGTGCATGAGCACGTTCGTCGAGGCTCCGAGCGGTAGCGACTTGCCGCGCTCCGACGTGACCTCGAGCTCGGCGCGCGCCCGGCCACGGCCGGTCGTGTGCGAGGCAAGGACCAGGTCGCGTAGCGCGACGAGACGCACCGGGAGCGCGTCGACGATCGGGCGGCCCTGCACATCGGCCGCACGCACACCGAGCACCTGCTCGGCGGCGGGATTCAGGTAGCCCACGGAGCCATCGGAGTCGACCGTGAGGATGCCGGTCGCCAGATGCCGCAGGATCGCATCGTTGTCCACCCGCACACGGTCCAGCTCACGCTCGGTGCGCGCGAGCGCGCCGGCCGTACGCTGCACACGCTCGCCCAGCACACCTGCGAGCACGCCCACGATGGTGAGGAACGTGACCATGAGTTCGGGACGGATGAGCGCGTCGACCGCCGTGCCCAGCGGGCCCGCCCACATGGGCAGCACCAGGAAGCCGGCACATGCGCCGGCCGCGGCCAATAGACCGCCCGTGACCCGGCCCAGCACGCCACCCGTGATCACCACGAGCGCATAGAACAGCACGAACTGGCTGCCGCGGCCGCCCGTGTAGGCCGCGGCCCACGTCACGAGCGCCAGGTCGACCGCCAACTGCATGGCGGTCTGCCAGCGCACGCCCTTCAACCGCCAGCCCGCCAGCGCCCACGCCACCGACACCGCCGCGACCGACGACAGCGCGGTCGCGAGCAACGCGATGGGCCGGTCCGTGACGTCGGGCCGCAACAGCAGCCCCGACGGCAGCGCCAGGGACGCGACCAGCAACCGCCCGAACAGCAGCGGACGCAGGGCATCCCAGGCGCGGTGCCCACCCGGCTCCGGAGAGCGGGGCGCGGACACCGGACCGTTGGCGAGTGCGGGCTTCACGTCAGTTGCCGCCCGCGACGACGTTGATGAGCTTGAACATCGGGAGGTACATGGCCACGACCATGCCGCCGACGATGCCGCCCATGACGACGATCATGACCGGCTCGATGATCGACGTGAGCGTGTCGACGGCCGTGTCGACCTCCTGCTCGTAGAACGCGGCGATCTTCGTGAGCATCTCGTCCAGCGCACCCGTCTGCTCGCCGACCGCGATCATCTGGGTCACCATGGGCGGGAACACGCCCGAGGCCTTGAGCGGCGCCGACACGGTCTCGCCTTCGCGGATCGAGGCGCGCGCGCTCATGATCGCCTCGGCGATGACCTTGTTGCCGGCCGTGCGGGCCGTGATCTCGAGACCGCCCAGGATCGGCACGCCGGACGCGATGAGCGTACCGAGCGTGCGCGTGAATCGCGCCACGGCGCCCTTCAGGAGCACGTCGCCGAGGATCGGCATCTTGATGAGGAAGCCGTCGATCACGCGCATGCCGTTCTCGGTCGCGTAGTAGCGCTGCAACGCGATACCGGTACCGACCATGGCGAGCACGCCGGCCCACCACCAGTGCACGAGGATGTCCGACATGATGAGCACGATCTTCGTGGGCAACGGCAGCTCGCCGCCGAAGTCCGTGAACATCTTGGCGAACGTCGGGATGATGAAGATGAGCATGAACGCCGTGGCGCCACCGGCCACCGACAAGACGACCGCCGGGTAGACCATGGCGCTCTGGACCTTGCGCTTGAGCGCATCGGCCTTCTCGATGTAGGTGGACAGACGCATGAGGATCTCGTCGAGCACACCGCCGGCCTCGCCGGCCGCGACCATGTTGCGGAACAGGTCGTCGAACACGTCCTTGTGCTTGCCGAGTGCGTCGGACAGCGTGGAGCCGGCCTCGACCTCGCGCGTGGTGTCGGCGATGACCTTGCCGAACGACGGCTTGCTCGCCTGCTTCGCGAGGATGTCCAGGCAGGCCACGAGCGGCAGACCGGCCGAGATCATGGTCGCGAACTGGCGCGTGAAGATGGCGAGATCCTTCGTGCCGACGCCCGAGCCACCCAGCTTTGGCATGGTCATGCCGCCCGACTTGGGACGCAGCGACGTCACGAGGATGCGCTTCTTGCGCAGCAGCTCGAGCGCCTCTTCCTGACGGCCGACCTCGATCTCACCCGACTGGGACTCACCCGCGAGCGTACGACCCTTCCACAGGAACACCGCCATGACTCAATCCTCCGTTCAGGCCGCTGGCCGCAGGACCTTGGTGATCATGCCTTCCAGCTCGACGCGATCCATGCTGCGATCCATGGCGTCCTCGGGCGAGATATGCTTGTCGAGGACCGCCTGGAGCAGCGCCTGGTTCATCGTCTGCATGCCGTACTTCTGTCCCGCCTGCATGAGGCTGTAGATCTGGTGCACCTTCGCCTCGCGGATGACCGCCTTGATCGCCGGGGTGCACACGAGCACCTCCGCCGTCATGATCCGGCCCGTGCCGCGGCTGCGAGGGATCAGCTGCTGCGTCACCACGCCCTCGAGCGTGAACGCGAGCTGCGTGAGGATCTGCTTCTGCTGATCGGCCGGGAACACATCGACGATGCGGTTCACCGCCTCGTACGTGGAGTTCGTGTGCAGCGTCGCGAACACCAGGTGGCCCGTCTCGGCAATGGTGAGCGCCGCCTCGATCGTCTCGAGGTCGCGCATCTCACCGATCAGGATGATGTCGGGGTCCTGACGGAGCACGTACTTGAGCGCCGTCGGGAACGAGGCGGTGTCCGCGCCCACCTCGCGCTGGTTCACGATGCACTTCTTGTGGTGGTGGATGTACTCGACCGGGTCCTCGATCGTCATGATGTGCGCCTGACGGGTCGAGTTGATGCGATCCAGCATGGCCGCGAGCGTCGTCGACTTGCCCGAACCCGTGGGGCCGGTGATCAGCACCAGGCCCTTCTGGCGGTTCGTGAACTCCTTCACGACCTGCGGCAGGCCGAGCTTCTCGAGCGGGATGATCTCGTAGGGGATCTGACGGATCGCCATGGAGACGACACCGCGCTGCAGATAGACGTTCGCACGGAAGCGCGACAGGCCCTTCACACCGAACGAGAAATCCAGCTCCTTCGTGGTCTCGAAGCGCTTGCGCTGCTCGTCCGAGAGCACGCTGTACGCGAGCGCGATGCAGCGCTCGGGCGACAGCACCTCGTACTCGGTCGGCGTGATCGAGCCGTCGATGCGCAGTTCCGGAGGCACGCCGGCCGTGAGGTGCAGATCCGACGCTTTGCGCTGGACCATGTCCTCGAGCAGCTGACGCAGTGTGAGTTCGGCCATGTGGTTCCCCGTCTCCGTTGGTTCGACCGTTACAGCTTGTCGGCCGCCGTCTCCTTGAGCACTTCTTCCACGGAGGTGATCCCCCGCTTGAGCTTCATGAGCGCGTCGCGGCGCAGCGTGAGCATCCCGCCCGCGATGGCGGCCCGCTTGATCTCGATCGCCGACGCGCGCTGCAGGATCAGGTCGCGCAGTTCCGGCGTGATCGCCATGACCTCGTAGACGCCGGCACGGCCGCGGTGGCCCGTGTTGTTGCAGTCCACACAGCCCTTGCCTTCCATGATCGTGGCACCGGCCATGTCGCTCTTGTCGAGCTGGAGCTCGTCCAGGATCTCGTCGGTGAGCACGGCCGGCTGCTTGCAGTGCACACAGACCTTGCGCACGAG
>JAIOPA010000238.1 GCA_021414165.1 Candidatus Eiseniibacteriota bacterium | reverse complement strand
GCCGAGTCGCGCAGCCGCACGGCGAGCGCGCGCTTGGCACAGGCCGAGGCTGCGCGCGAAGCCGCGGAGTCGGCGTTCGAGGTGCGCGCGCCGTTCGCGGGCGTGCTGGTGCGTCGCCATGTCGATGCGGGCGCCGATGTGGCGCCGGGCACGCCGCTAGTGGACCTGCGCTCGTATGGTGGCGTCGAGGTGGTGACCGATGTGCCCGAGGCCGCGGCCGGTTCGTTGGCGAACGCGCGCGCATGGGTGCAGTCGGGCAACGAACCGTGGCGCGCGCTTCGTCTGGTGAGCGCCGATGGAATGGTGGATCCCGCCACGCGCACACGCGGCGCGCGTTACGTGCTGCGCGAGGGTGCCGCGCCCGAGCCGGGCAGTTATGCGCGCGTGCGCATCGAGGTCGCAGGCGCGGCGCGCAGTGCCGAGTTCGCGGTGCCGGCCACGGCGGTGGTGCGCCGCGGCGCGCTGGCGGGCGTGTACATCGTGCAGGATGGCCGCGCGTACCTGCGTTGGCTGCGACTGGGCGCGCTCGAGAGTGGCGCGTACGCCGTGCTCTCGGGTCTTGCCTCGGGCGACGCGGTGATCGCCTCGCCCACCGGGCTGCGCGATGGCGCGCCCATCACCACAGGCAACGCCACGAGCGCGGAGCGCAAGTGAAGCCGCGCGCGTTGGGTCTGGCGGGCAAGATCGCCAAGACGTTCCTGCACTCGCGGCTCACGCCGCTCACGATCATCGCATCGGTGCTGCTCGGCCTCATGGCGCTGTTCACGTTGCCGCGCGAGGAAGAGCCACAGATCCAGGTGCCCATGGTTGATGTGAAGCTGGCCTGGGCGGGGCACGACGTGCACGAGGTCGAGCGCCAGCTCACCTCGCCCATCGAACGCGTGCTCTGGCAGATCCCGGACCTCGAGTACCTCTACTCCACCAGCGACGCCGATGGCGCGCTGCTCATCTTGCGGTTCAAGGTGGGGCTGTCGCCCGATCAAGCGCTCGCGCGCGTGCGTGCACGCCTCGACGAGAGCCTGCCGGCGCTGCCGCCGGGCGCGGCACTCGCCTCGGTCGCGCCACGCTCCATCGACGACGTGCCGGTGCTGGCGGTCACGCTCACCGCACCCACGCGCACCGACTGGGATGGCAGCGACCTGCGCCGTGTGGGCGAGGAACTGGCGGCTGAGTGGCGCGGCATCGTGGGCGTGTCACGCGTGCGAGTGCTGGGTGGCGAGGCGCGCATGATCGAGGTGCAGCCGGTGCCGGGCCGCATGGCCGCGGCCGGCGTCACGGTCGACGCACTGCTTGGCGCATTGAGCGGCGCGGGCCTGTCGTTCCCCGCGGGCAGCACGCTGCAGGGCGGCGAGCAGCGCACGCTGCGCGCCGAATCGCCCATCGCCGATCTCGATGCGCTGTCCGCCCTGCTCGTGCCGGGTGCGCGCGGGCCGGTGCGGCTGTCCGAGGTGGCCACGCTCGCCGATGGCCCGGGCGAACCGCTGCGCCAGGTGTGGCGCATCACGCGCGACGGCCATGCCGAGCCCGCGGTCACGCTGGAGGTGGCCAAGCGCCCGGGCGTGAACGCGACCGACCTCGTGCACGCGCTGCGCGCGCGGCTCGCCGAGGTGCAGGGCACGGTGTTGTCGCGCGACGTGGTCGCCACGATAACGCGCGATCTGGGCGAGACGGCCAAGGAGAAGTCCGACGACCTCATGTTCCACCTGCTGCTCGCCACGCTGTCGGTGATCGTCTTGATCGCACTCGCGTTGGGCAAGCGCGAAGCAGTCGTGGTGGCCATTGCCATCCCGGTCACGCTGGCGCTCACGCTGTTCGTGTACCGGTTCCTGGGCTACACGCTCAACCGTGTCACGCTGTTCGCGCTCATCTTCTCGATCGGCATCCTGGTCGATGACGCCATCGTGGTGGTCGAGAACGTGGCCCGGCACTTCGGCATGCATGACGACCGCGATGCCGATGCGCGTGTGGTCGATGCCGTGGACGAAGTGGGCCAGCCCACGCTGCTCGCCACGTTCGCGGTGATCGCGGCCATCCTGCCGTTGGCGTTCGTGGGCGGGCTCATGGGCCCGTACATGAAGCCCATCCCCATTGGCGCATCGCTCGCCATGCTGTTCTCGGTGGCCGTGGCTTTTGCCGTGTCGCCGTGGGCAGCGCGCCGCCTGCTCGGCGCGGCCAAGCATGGCGGGCACGAACCCACCGAAGGCAAGCTCGATCAGCTCTATCGCAAGTACATGGGCCGTCTTCTCGATGACCCCAAGGCACGAATGGGGTTCTTCATCGGTATCGTGGCGCTGTTCGCCGCGGCCGTGGCGTTAGTGCCGCTGCGCGTGGTCACGGTCAAGATGCTGCCGTTCGACAACAAGAGCGAGTTCGAGATCGTGCTCGACCTTCCGCCCGGCACCCCACTCGAGCGCACCGTGGCCGCCGCACAGGACGCCGCCCGTATCGCTCTGCAGCAGTCCGAGGTCACCGAGGCCGTGGTGTACGCGGGCCAAGGCGCGCCCGTCACGTTCAACGGACTCGTGCGGCACTACGACTTCCGTGACGACCCGCGCTACGCCGAGGTGCAGGTTCGGCTCGCGCACGCGGGCGAACGCAAGCGCCAGAGCCACGCGATCGCCAAGAGCGTGCGCGATGCGCTCGCACCGGTCGCGCAGCGCTATGCCGCGCGGCTCAAGGTCGTCGAGGTCCCGCCCGGACCGCCCGTGCTGTCCACGCTCGTGGCCGAGGTCTACGGACCGAGCCTCGAGGGCCAGCGTGCGTTCGCGCGCCAGGTGCAGGGCGTGTTCGACTCCACCGCGGGCGTGGTCGACACCGACCTCATGCTCACCGAGCACCGCCCTCGCACGCGGTTCGCGGTCGATCGTGATCGCACGGTGCTCGCGGGCACGTCGCCCGCGCAGGTCACGGGCGCGGCGTCGGCCCTGTACGGCGGCCGCGAGACGGGGGTGCTCACCGCGCCCACCGAGCCCGCGCCGGTGCCCGTGCGCGTGCGTCTCGCCGAGGCCGATCGTGCCGATCTCTCGGCGCTATCGGCGCTGCGCATGGGTTCGGGCAACGGCACGCCGTTGGCCGAGTTGGTGCACACCGTGCGTGACTCGGCCGAGCCCGAGATCTTCCACAAGAACCTGCGGCGCGTGGTGTACGTGCTGGGTGACGTGGCCGGCAAGGCCGAGAGCCCGGTGTATGCGATCGCCGACCTGCGACCCAAGGTGCAGGCGCTCACCACGCCCGATGGCACGCCGGTGCATCAGTTGAGCACCGAGTTGCCCAAGAGCGACGCGCACTATGGCGTCAAATGGGATGGCGAGTGGCACATCACCTATGAGGTGTTCCGCGACATGGGCGCGGCGTTCGCCGTGGTGCTGGTGTTGATCTATCTGCTCACGGTGGGCTGGTTCCAGTCGTTCCTCACGCCGTTCGTGATCATGCTGCCCATTCCCCTGTCGCTCGTGGGCATCCTGCCGGCGCACGCGGCCATGGGCGCGTTCTTCAGCGCGACCTCGA
The DNA here is from genome assembly GCA_021414165.1 of Candidatus Eiseniibacteriota bacterium. Taxonomy (GTDB): domain Bacteria; phylum Eisenbacteria; class RBG-16-71-46; order RBG-16-71-46; family RBG-16-71-46; genus JAIOPA01. The sequence goes on along the minus strand of JAIOPA010000238.1, from coordinate 27 downwards.
TGATTGGCTTCATTGCCGGCGCCGGCA
>JAIOPA010000237.1 GCA_021414165.1 Candidatus Eiseniibacteriota bacterium | reverse complement strand
CGACGCGCGACGTGGTGTTGCCGTCGACCGTCACGATGATCGAGTTCTGCGGTGCATGCCCGGTGGTCATGATGCCGCTCTCGTCGAACAGCACGATCTGCAGCCGCGCATCCGGGCGCACGTTCGTGCTGCCGCCGAGGAACGACAACGTCACGCGCGGCCCGGTCTCATCGCCCGCGGGCGGCGTGCCCGGCACGACCGAGCCCACCAGGTCGCCCACACCGTCCGTGGCCACCTGCCCCGTCGCGCGCCCGGTCACATAGGCCCGCACGCGCGCGACCGTGCCCTCGGTGGCATCGAGCGGCACGATGAAGCGGCCCGAGATCCGGCCCGCGGTCACGCTCACATCACCCTGGTACATGGCACCGGCGCTGAACTCGTAGTCGACCGGGAACTGACAGGTCGCATTGGTGCGATCGGTCGGGGCCGAGTCCTCGATCCGCATGCTCGCGATGCCATCGATCGGCACGACCGTGCCTGCGGGCCGGTCGAGCACGTCGCCCTCGAACAACACGGTCTGGCCGCGCGCCATGGACGTGAGCGGCGCACCCGCCAGATCGGTGATGCGCAGGTCGACCCAGAGCCGCGGCAGGTTCAACTGCGTCGCGGGGTCTCCCATGAGCTGGTACTTCTGGCTGTTCTCGGACGCCGCGATGGGGTTCGCCTTGGCCGACAGCAACGCGGCCGAGACCGGCACGTGGTACTGCCCCGCCGTGGGCAGCAGGATGCCCGCCACGCTCAGCGTGTCGCGATTGAACAGCGCGTCATACACGAGACCATTCAAGAGCGCGTTGTCGCTCGAGAGCGCCTGCTCGGTGGCCGAGAGCACCGCGATGCAGCCGGCCGTGGGCGACATGAAGATGCGCTCGCCCAGGCTCTGCACCGTGGGGTCGTTGAACTTACCCACGTCGCAAGAAGCCGCGACCATGACCGGCATCTTGAGACCGTTCGACAACGAGCTGGCGTCGGAGTCCAGGAACACGCCCTCGTCGGTCATCTTGAACGGGCTGCCGTGGCCCACGTAGTTGAAGATCGACGCACCGGCATCGAGCTTCTGGAACAGGTCCGAGCGCGCGCCGGGCTTGGTGACACCCGGGCCGGTCGGGTACGTGTGCAGGTACACGTACTCGCGGTCGATGTGCGCCGGCGTGTGCCGCTTGCTCAGATCATCGGTCTGCAGCACGTGCGTCCACGCCAGACCATCGCAGCCGCGGCTGCAATCGTCCTCGTTGCACGGCCCGCCCGTCACATTGTCGTCGGCCAGCAGCACCACGCTGTTGCGGTACTCGCCGAACGGCGCGCGCCGCTCATAGCCGAGCAGCTTCTGCGTGACCAGCGCGAGCGCGGCCGAGGCATCGCCCGCCGGGATGCGGCCCGTGAGGTAATCGGGGATCACGATATCCGGATCGTCCACGTTCACCATCCAGTCGTCGGTGGCGTACTGGCGGCGGATCACGAAGATGTCGTCGAAGTTGTTCTCGAACGTCGGCAGCAGACAGCCGGGCTGGCCACTCGGGGCACGGCCCGTGATGTTCTTGTAGTCGAACGAGGCGTCGCCCAGGAACGTCACATACAGCGGACGCTGCACCCAGCCGGACGCCACGCGCAGGAAGCTGCGGATCGCACCGGGATCGGTACGGCCGCCGGAGAACTGGTCATAGAGCGCCGAGACCGGCACACCCACGGCCGCGTGCGGCGCCGGCGTGGATAGGAGCGGCAAGTGCTCCTTGCGCCAGTTCACCAGCGAGTCCGCCGCCTCCTTGAAGCCGTCGTAGTAGATGACCAGGTAGTCGGCGCGGTTGGTGGCACTGCGCAGGTTGTCCTTGCTCGTGAACGGCGCATCGCTCAGCGCCGAGGCGGCGATGAGCGCGCTCGTCTGCGTGAGCGACGAGTCGGTGACCACCGCGTAGCGGTGCGAGACCGACTGTGAATCGGCGATCGTGAGCGTGTACGCGCCCGGCGTGCCGGTACGCAGCGCGTTCGAGAGCAGCACGGGACGCGTCGGGTCCGTGATGTCGAACACGAACGTCGACGGCAGGTTCACGAACGGCCCCACGTCGTAACGGAACCGGCCGGTCTGCTTGCGCGTGCGGAACTCGATCGCATCGTTGAGCGGCTTGAGCAGGCGCTCGTAGTAGATCTCGTAGAACGCGACACCGCTGCGGTCGAGACGATCGAGGCAGTCCGGGTCGCGCGGCAGCGTGGGCACCGTGATCGTGAGCCGGTTGCCGGTCGTGCGCAGGAACGTGGCCGTGGTGTCGATCGTGACCACGCCGCGGCTGCCGGCGGTGGAACCGAACCAGCTGCGGCGGCCGAACGTGATGTTGTTGAGCGTCACGTCGAGCACGTGGTCGGGCGTGGTGCCCGAGCACGGCGACGGGAAGCGCAGGTAGTTATCGGACAGGCCCCACTGGCGCAGCCGGAACCGCGCCGGCTGGCTGGCATCGGCATCGAGCACCGAGAGCGTGTCCACGAACGGCGAGTTGCCCGAGATCATGCTGCGCCAGAACCACTTCTCCCACTTGAGCGTGCTGCCCTGGGCGGTGGCGTCGGGCCAGTACTCGAGGTCCTGCTCCATGTGCAGGCGGCCCGGCACGGTGGCCACGGTGGTCTCGCCCCCCACCAGGCTCACGTCACGCGTGTTCGTGGCGTCGGTGCCGATGCGCTGCGGGCCGACCGGGTAGTTCACGGTGCTCACCGGCTTCTCGGCCGTGCCCACGGTGAGGTAGTATAAGTTGTTCCGCTCGTACGGATTCGTGGTGTACGAGGTGTCCGGCTTGCTAGCGTCCTGATCGCTCTCCCAGCCGTCCGGGCCCTGCGCGAAGAAGTAGAACGTGTCGTTGTTCTCGGAGAACTTGCCGTCGGCCGGGCCATCGACGTTGGAGCCCGAGGCGGGCGGGCCCACGTCGCGCACGATGCCGATCGCCACCTCGCGGTACTCGCACGAGTCGCAGTAGCTGTTCTCGGGCAGCACGGTCACGCCCGGCCACGTGAACAACCGCAGGCTGTCGAGCGGCGCCGGCGTGGCATCGAACAGCGACAGCCCACGCAGGCGCGAGAAGTTGACCGCGTAGAAGCCGGTCTTCTGCACGCTGATCTTGATCCACGTGCGGCCCGTGAACACGCTCGCCGTGTCGATGGGGCTGGCGGCCACCTGCAGCGACTGCAGGCTCAGGCCCGCGCGCTTGGCCGCGCCCACCAGTGCATCGGTGGTCGGCCGGCGCCAGGCGCGCCCCTGCTCGTAGTTGATGAGTGACTGCCGATACACCGCCTCGAAGCCATCGCGCGGCTCGGCCGCAGGCCCGAGCGTGCCGAGCGGCGCCACAGCCAGTTCGACATCGAGACGCGCCGCCACGCTCAAGCGGCGCAATGACGGCTCGTAGGCGACCGGCGCCAACTCGACGCGAGCGACGCGCTGGTTGCGCATCCACGTGACACCCAAGAGCCGTGCAGCCACTGGTGCGGACGAACCCTTGGCGCCATAGGCCGCCAGGTCGCGCGCCATCTTGACCGTCTTGCCCTCGGCATCGAGCGCAGGCGCGGGTTCCAGCGTGACGCCGTCCTGCACGCGCAGTTCGGTCGCGGCGGCCGTCAGGCGCACCTCACCGAGCGGCGGCACCGCCACCAGCACCACGCGCGTGGGCAACGCGGGCGTGCCGGGCTTGGCGATGGCGCCATAACCCTTGAGGCTCAACTGGTCGTACTGCTGATCGCGATCGGTACGCGTGAGCACCGGCTCGGGCACGGTGATCGTGAAGCGCACCGCCCCCGGCGTGGCCGGGGCCAGACGCAGCCCGTCGATCACGCCGGGCGAGCGGCGCACGCCGGTGCCCAATGGCAACGGCCTCCCGCCCTCGAGCGTGGTCGCGGATGGCGTGAGCATCCCGCCGGGCACCGCGCGGCCGATCGGAGTGACCGGGGCGCGCTGCGGTGCGGGCGCTGCCAGGGTGCTGGCCGCAGAGAACACGCACGCCAACGCGAGGATCGACGACGCTACGGAGCGCAGGCTGGAACCGAGATGGGCTCGCACGTGGAGGTTCCGGGTGCTCAGAACTTCTCGGCTTCGTCCACCAGCATCACGGGGATGTCGTCCACGACCTTATAGCGGAGACGACAGGCCGGGCAGGTGACCGTGTTGGCCGAGGCATCGTACGTGAGGTCGCCCTTGCAGACGGGGCAGACCAGGATGGCCAGCAACTGGGGGCTGAGCGGCATGTTCCTCCTCGACTCCGGACTCGATTCCACAAAGGACACGGACAGTATCGGCATGGTGCACACCGGGTTGTAGCCCCGGGGCCGCACCGGGCGAGTCTAGCACGGCCCCTCGGGCCCTGCGCACGACCCGCCAGCCCACACCTTACAGCTCCTGGAACACCCCCATGCGCCGGAACCGCTCGGCTCGCAGGCGGATGAGGTCCTCTCCCGATACCCCGGACAACGCGTCCAGGTTCGCGATCAACGCCGTCTTGAGCGTGGCCGCGGCCGCGGCCGGGTCGCGATGCGCGCCGCCGAAGGGTTCCGGCAGCACACCATCGATCACACCCAGCTCGACCAGGTCGGGCGCGGCGAGTCGCAGCGCCTCGGCGGCCTTCGCACCCTGCTTGCCGTCACGCCACAGGATCGACGCGCAACCCTCGGGCGAGATGACCGAGTACACGGAGTGCTCGAACATGAGCACGCGATCCGAGACCGCGATCGCCAATGCGCCACCCGAGCCGCCCACGCCGATCACGACCGTCACGATAGGCACACCGAACGTGGCCATCTCGCGCAGGTTCACGGCAATGGCCTCGGCCTGGCCGCGCTCCTCGGCGCCAAGGCCGGGGTACGCGCCGTCGGTGTCGACCAGCGTCACGATGGGCACATGGAAGCGCGCGGCGAGCTGCATGAGCCGGAGCGCCTTGCGATACCCCTCGGGGTTCGGCATGCCGAAGCGGCGGAGCAGGTTCTCCTTGGTGTCGCGGCCCTTCTGCTGGCCGATCACCATGACCGCGCGGCCCTCGAGCCACGCGAGCCCGCCCACGATGGCCGGGTCGTCGGCGAAGTGCCGGTCACCATGCAGTTCCTCGAAGCCCGTGAAGCACGCCGCGATGTAATCGAGCGAGAACGGCCGCTTGGGATGCCGCGCGATCTGCACGCGCTGATAGCGCGACAGGTTCGCGTAGATGTCGCGCCGCATCTCCCCCGCGCGCTTCTCGAGTTCCTCGATCTCGCGCTCGGCGCCAACGCCGTGCTCCTCGGAATGCTCCCGCAGCTCGGCGATCTTCTGTTCCAGCTCCAGCACCGGCTTCTCGAACTCCAGCCAGACGGTCACGCGCCCCCCTTGGCCCAACGCACCCGGCAGCTGGGCACGTGCGACTTGAGCCCCGCGATGAGCTCTTCCTGCGCGCGCACCCGGAAGCGGCGCGAGCGCATGGCCATGCGGGAGTGGTCAGGTTTCACGATGTGAAGGATGACATCCGAGTCACCCGGATACGCCGACAATACCTCGTCCATGCCCAGGATGCGCTCCTCGGTCAGGTCCTCGGCGCGCACCTCGATGTGCAGGATGGGTTTGTACTGTAACTGAGCGGTCTCCCAGGGGCGCACATCATTGAGCAGCAGCTTCACGCCGCGCTCCTCGCGCACCTCGATGCGGCCCGAGGCCACCACGATGGTGTCGGTGGTCAGATTGGCGCGCGCCGACTCGTAGGCCTCCGGGAACAACGTGCACTCGATGCGGCCCGTGAGGTCCTCGAGCATGACCATGGCCATGAGCTTGCCGGTCTTGGTGGTGAGCTGCTTGATCTCACCGATCAAGCCCACCACACGGACTTCAGCGCCATCGCCCTGCTCGAGCACCTGACCGATGCCGTGCGTGGCGACCTGCTCGATCTCGGCGCGCAACGGCTCGAGCGGATGCCCCGAGAAGTAGAAGCCGAGTAACTCCTTCTCCTTGGCACCGCGCTCGCGGTCGGTCCACGCGGGCACCTCGGGCAGCGGCGGAGCCACCGCCACATCGAGCGAGCCCGAGCCCTCGCCGAACAACGACGACTGGCCGGCCGCTTCATCGCGATGCTTGGACTGCGCGTGCTCCAGCGCCATGCCGGCACCGGCGAGCAGGCGCTCGCGCGTGCCGCCGAGCGAATCGAGCGCGCCCGCGGCCGCGAGGCTCTCG
>JAIOPA010000168.1 GCA_021414165.1 Candidatus Eiseniibacteriota bacterium | reverse complement strand
GAGGCCTCGCTGGCCAAGCCATCGAGCGAATGCAGTTCGGCCAGGTGCTTGAGCACGGGACCCTGCGACAGTGTGAGCCGCAGCATCTTCTTGCACACGGCGATCGCGTTCTTGAACAGCGACGCCTTCTCGTACGCCGTCACCGCATCCAGATAACGTTCTGCGGCATGGCCCTGCTCGCCCTTCTTGTACAGAAGGTCTGCGAGCAGCACGAAGTTGTAGGGGTCCGACTCCGGAGTCTCGACCAACTTCTCGTACTCGCGGAGTGCTCCGTCCAGATCGTTGTTCTGGACGCAGCGCTGGGCCCGACGCTTGATCTCGATCGCCTTTTCCAAGTTGGCTGGATCTCCCGGCTGCGACACACGTTCCGTGTTGGAAGTGCGCGCGCCATTCCCTGGGTCAAGCGTTCATGGCGGACTGGACTGCGGCCGCGCATGCCTCCGCAGCGGACACCAACCCCGTGCGGACTTTTGCGGCTTCTGATTCGATGCTCTCTTTATCGGCCGAGGGGGCCAAGGACTTCAGGTTGATCTGGACATTCAGCAACGCACCCTCGCCCGCCGCCCGGGCCAGGAGGCCGGCGACGCCGGCATCGGAGCACGCGTTGACATTTCCCTGACGAGCCGCCGTGGCCGCCAGCTCGGCGACCCGGGCGCACATCCGGGCGGTCTCGAGCGGCACCCGGGTGGCCTCGAGGTCAGCCGCCAGCACGGCCTTGTCGCGGTCGGCGATCTCGTCCGGGGTCGACTGCGCCATGCGGCGGGCCTTCAACACCTGGTCGAACGCCTCGCTGTCGCGCCGGCCGAGCGACAAGAGCTCGCGGCGCAGGGTCTCGGCGTCGCGCTTCAAGTCCACCATGACACCCTCGACCGCGGCGTACTTCTTCTTGCCCATGGTGAGGTTGGCCACCATGGTCGCCAGACAGCTCGCCAGCGAACCCACGAATGCGGCCACCGTGCCGCCGCCCGGCGTGGGCGTGGCGCCGGCCACGGAGTCGAAGAACGTCGCGATCGGCACCGCCTCCGTGAGCGGCGCGTTACGCAGCCGCAGCTCGAGCACCTGATCGCGCTGGAAGCCCTCGAGTTGCAGCCCGTGCTCGGCCGCCGCCAGCATGGCCGCCTCGGGGATCAACCCCACCACCTCGCAGCCGCGGATCGCGGCGCCATGCCGTGCGGCCTCGTCGCGCACCAGCGCGAGCACGCGATGGATCGGCGTGGCCTCCACGTTCACCAGGTTCATGCTCACCTGCGCGCAGCGGCCGTTCTCGATGCTGAACCCGAGCGCGCGCACGTTCGTGAGCCCGCCCGACTGCTCGCGGATCGAGGCTGCGATCGCCTTGGCCACGCGGATGTCGCTCGTGTTCAGGTTGGCGTTGAACGCCACCAGGAAGCGCCGCGCGCCGATGGCGGTGGCACCCGCGGTGGCGTGGATCTTCTCGGGCCCGAAGTCCGGCTTGCGCGCCGCATCGCGCCCGATGGCCTCGCGCAGTCCCTCGAACTCGCCGCGCCGCACATCGGCAAGGCTCTTGCGCGCCGGCGTGCTCGCGGCGGCCTCGTACAGGAACACCGGGATCTGCAACTCACGCCCCACGCGCTCGCCCACCTGGCGCGCCATCTCGGCGCAGTCATCGAGCGTCACACCCTCGACCGGCACGAACGGCACCACGTCGGTCGCCCCCATGCGCGGGTGCTGGCCCGAGTGATGATTCAGGTCGATGAGCGTCGACGCCTTGGCGATCGCACGGAACGCCGCCTCCATGACCGGCTCGGGCTCGCCCGCGAACGTCACCACGCTGCGGTTGTGGTCGGGGTCCATCTCGCGATCCAGCATCGTCACCCCGGGCACCGCGGCGATGACGTCGAGGATCTGGTCCACCACCTCACGACGGCGGCCTTCGGAGAAGTTCGGGACACATTCGACCAGACGAGGCATCGGGACGGCTCCTGCGCGAGGCGCATATGAGGGGGTGGCCAGCACGGTATGCAAGGGAGTGTCGAGCGGGCCATGCTAACGCGCCAGCGCGCGAGCGGCCACCGGGCGGAGCCACGACCGCGCTCACGCGTTACATGGAGCGTTCACCGCAAGCCGTTGCGAATACGCACGCAACGGACCCTGCAAGTGTACGGCGGCTGGCAGCCTCTACGGCCAGACGCGGCGCTCGACCGCGGGCAGCGCCAGGTCGGCGCCGCGCATGAACACCGTGTCGGGACGCACAGCCGGCATCCAGTAGGGCAGCTCCTCGAGCGACTCGCACTCCCACTGCACGGCGTCGCCCCACGCCCCGGGGTTCAGATGGCCCACCTCGGCCTCGGCACCCAGTGCCTTGGCGGCATTCCAGGTGACCGCCAGCAGCAGCTCGTTGGCGTCGAACCCGCACAGGCGTCCGGCCAGCGTGGCGCACTCCATGAGCGACTGCGCCGGGGCCGTGCCGGGATTGAAGTCGGTCGCGATCGCCACCCGTGCGCCGGTACGGCGCAGCATGGCGGCCTCGGGCAGCGGCAGGCGCAGCGTGAGTGCCGCAGCGGGCAGCAGCACGCCCACCGAGCCGGCCCCACCCAGCGCACGCCAGTCCTCCTCGTGCGCGCTCTCCATGTGGTCGGCACTGCGCGCGCCCAGTTCGGCGGCGAGCAACGCACCGCCAGTGCGCGCGGTCTGCTCGGCGTGCAGCTTGATGGCGAAACCCAGTTCCTTGGCGCGAGTGAGCACCGTGCGGCACTCCTCGGCGGTGAACCCCACCGGATCACAGAACACGTCGACCGAGCTTGCCATGCCGCGGCGGTGGATCTCGGGCAGCAGCGCGTCGCGCACCTCGGTGATGTAGGCCTCGCGGCGGCCCTGGAACTCATCGGGCAGCGCATGCAGCACGAGTGCGGTGCGGTGCACGCGCACCGGCACGCGGATCGCC